>SVUF01000068.1 GCA_015063395.1 Oscillospiraceae bacterium | reverse complement strand
GTGTAAATGATACTCCTTTGCCCATGTTTGCATTAAATCTTTTGTGATCTTGTATTGGTTTTTCATAGATAAATTCCTTTCTGTTTTATCGCCGGTTTCGCCATACTCCTTATTGCAAAAACGCTTGAATGTCGATACAAATTGAGAGCATACGCTATTGGCTCTTTCAATATTTGTAGGGACAGGCGTCCTCGACTGTCCAAAAAGGCATAATTGCTCCGCCGAAAACAAATAATTAACCCCGACAGATTTTTACAGTCTATCGGGGTTTTATTACGTCAGGTCGTATATCGGCAGAGAAAACAAGTCTAATGTGTATCCGTAGGGGAGACCTGCGGTCTCCCGCGGGCGAACACAGTTCGCCCCTACCGTGTTCCGAAAACATCCTTATGAGAACACTCCTAATTTCTCTGTTTTTTGCAGGGGAACTTTTTGAAAAAAGCTTCTACCCGACAAAACCAAAAACCATTTATTTCAACGTAGCCTTAGCACATTCAAGAGTGTTTTTCATGAGCATTGCAATTGTCATAGGTCCAACACCGCCGGGAACGGGGGTTATTGCTGAGGCAATTGGCTCAACGGCGTCAAAATCAACGTCACCGACAAGCTTACCTTCTTCATTTCTGTTGATTCCAACGTCAATTACAACGGCTCCGGGCTTAACCATATCTGCAGTAACGAACTTAGCCTTACCGATGGCAACTACGAGAATATCAGCCTCGCGGCAAACAGCGGCAAGATCCTTGGTTCTTGAGTGGCAAACGGTTACAGTTCCGTTTTTAGCAAGGAGGAGAAGAGCAGCAGGCTTACCAACAATGTTGCTGCGTCCGATGACTACGCACTTTTTGCCCGAGATCTCAATGTTGTATCTTTCAAGAAGCTCGATAACTCCTGCGGGAGTGCAGGGAAGAACTGTGGGAGTACCGATTGTCATATATCCAACGTTTGTGGGGTGGAAGCCGTCAACGTCCTTTTCGGGAACAATGGCATTGAGTACCTTATCCTCGTTTATGTGCTTGGGAAGAGGGAGCTGAACAAGAATTCCATGAATGGTGGGGTCAACGTTAAGAGCCGCAATTTCTTCAAGGAGCGTTTCTTCAGCGATGTCCTCGGGCATTTCGATGACAACGGAGTGCATACCTGCCTTTATACAGGACTGATGCTTGTTTCTTACGTAAACCTTGGAGGCGGGGTTTTCGCCAACGATGATGACCGCGAGACCGGGAGTCAAGCCCTTTTCAGCCTTGAGCTGTTCTGCTTCAACTCTGACTTCTTCTTTAATGATTGCAGAGGTTGCTTTTCCGTCAATTATAATTGCCATAATAATAAATCCTTTCTTTTGTGTGTCAATATATATTTAATTATTTTCGTTTTCTTCCGATGAAGCAGAGCTGCCATTTTCAGTTTCGTTTTCGGTGTTTTCTTTTATTGGTTCATCATCGGACTCTTTTACATTTTCCTGTTTGGGAAGGTTGTCGGGGTGATGCTTTGCGTTAGGGTAATAGATAACGGGGGAAAGCTCTTTATTTTTGTTTTTGATGTATAGCCAGATCATAGCCCCAACTGCAACAGCACAGGAAAGACCTCCCACAAGAGTAGATACTCTAATGGTGTGGTTGAATATCCACAGGGAGTCGGTACGGAGAAGCTCAATAAAGGCTCTGCCAAGACCGTACCATGCTACATATGACAAAAACCACTGACCGTCAAACTTTTTCTTTTTGTAGAAAATATTAATGAGGATAAATCCGGTAATATTCCAAAGGGATTCATAAAGAAATGTGGGGTGATAGTAATACATGGTGAAATTGCTGTCCATGTTGGGAAGCAGACCCATTCTCCAAGGGAGATCTGTCTGGGAGCCGTAAGCCTCACCGTTGAAGAAGTTACCCCATCTTCCCATTGCCTGAGCGATCATAGCGGCAGGACCTGCGGAGTCAAGGAATTTCATAAAATTGATCTTCTTATAACGGCAAACAAGGAAAGCAGTAACAACACCTGCGATGATACCGCCGTAAATTGCAAGACCACCGCCGCGGATGTTGAAAAGTTCAAAGATCTTTTTGCCAAATGAAAGGTTGTCATTTGCCATGACCTGAGAGAACATTGTGCCGTTGCCGTTGTCGGTGAAAATATAGTAAAGTCTTGCGCCGAGAACTCCCAAGGGAATGGTAAACAAAGCAATGTCAAGCAAGTCATCAAGAAGAAGCTTTTGCTTTTTGGTTCTGTAGAAAACGTATGAAACGGCAACGATCATGCCGAGAGTAATGATGATTCCGTACCACTTAATGCCCAAAAAGGCAGTGGAGTTTACGGTAAATTCATCAATTCCAAGTCCGGGAAATGATATCTTATGCATTTATATATCCTCCTTATTTTGAGCGGCAATTGCCACACATATTTTTTCTTTAATAAATGAATCCTTGATGACGGCATTTACGGAGCTTATGTCTATGCTGTCGATAACCTCTGAAAGATCAAGAAGATCAAAGCCGTCAAGAGCGTAGGCAAGGAACTCGTTTGATGTGTCAGAGGTGGAGTCAAAGGTTTGCAGATAATGGGAGTAGACCACCTGCTTCAGCACCTTAAGCTTGTCATCGGTAAGGGGCTTTTTGGGGATCTCAAGAATATGATCCTTGATCTTGTTGGCAATTGAAACCGGATCTTCCGCCTCTGCGCAAAGAGTGATCAGGGAAATATCCTGTGCGGTATCATAGGAAAACTTCAAAAGATGACTGATGTCTCCGTTTTCAAAAAATGAGGACACAAACACATCGGATTCGGAGAAATATTCCTCACAAATGATGTTGCAAATAATATCGTGTTTGATACGGAGGCGAATGTCGTCAACTTCTTTTGGTGTGATCTTTATGCCGATGTTGAAAATCGGTATCGGCAGATTTCTTTCAAGAAATACAAATTCTGAATTGACAAATGGGCTTTCCGTTAGGGTCGGCTTTTTTGGCGGCAAAGCTTTATTGCAGGAATCGGGGAAAAAGCGGTCAAGAAGCTTTACCACCTCCTGTGTGTCTCCGTGACCCGCAATACAAAGAACTGTATTGGCAGGACAGTAGAAGGCGTTATAGTAGTCATAAAGCATTTCGGGGGTAATGCTGTTTACGCTTTCAACACTTCCGCATACGCTTTGAGCGATATTGGGATTATTGTACATTTCACGCACCATGGCGTAAAACAGAGCATCGTAGGCATCGTCCATGTACATTTTGATCTCTTCAGAAATGATGGAAGCTTCATTTTCCACATTTTCTTTGGTGAAATAGGGAGAAGTAAAGCTTTCAAGCAGGATCTCAAGAGATCTTGTGATGTCTCCCGTCATTGAGAAGAGATATGCCGTTTTGTCAAAAGATGTGTAGGCGTTACAGTAGGCACCTGTTTCGGCAAATTTTTCAAAGGTGTCCTCGCCGTCGGGGTTGGCAAAAAGCTTATGCTCAAGAAAATGAGCCATGCCGAAGGGGAATTTATGAAGCTTTTCGTCCCTTATAAACTCATTGTCAAGACCTCCGCCGCGGATACCCACAACGCAGTAGGTGGTGGAAAAATCCTTTGGAATTATGTAGGCGCGAAGACCGCTTTTGTGCTTTATGAGGGTATAGGATTCTCGGATCCTTTCGCTGTATTTTGTAGTGATCTCTGTCATTGGCAGCCCTCCTTTAAAATATATACGCAAGAGAGCTTGAGCTTTGATGCATAGTCGGCAATGGCTGCCGCGTCAATTTTCTCGATTTTTGCAATGACGTCCTCGGGGGAGAGATATTTGCCCAAAAGCAAGGAGGATATTTCCCAATTCTCAACGGAAAGCTGGGAATCAAATACACCGCAGTAGCCGTTTATCAGGGAAGATCTTGCCGCTTCAAGCTCATAGTCGGAAATGTTACCCCTTGCAAGATCCTCGATCTCACCGAGAATGGCTTCCTTTGCCATGGAGACCTTATTGTATTCAAGCCCCGCGCAGATAATTGCCCTGTCCTTTTTTGAAATATTGTTGTAATCACAAAAATAGCAAAGTCCGTAGGCTTCGCGGATGTTCATAAACAGACGGCTTACAGAGGAATTGGAAAGGATCTCTGTGAAGAGAGTTGGGGTATAGTCCATTGAATCAAGGTGAGGGGTTTCAAAGCCCATACACAGAATGGTCTGCTCGGAGTCAGAGTCCTCAACTGTTTCGGAATATTCGATTGTGGGAGGAGGCAAATAAGCACCAAGCTGGGAGATGCTTTCTTTTTTATCCTCAATAATTTTGCCAAATGTGCTTGTAATAAGGCAGGAGATATAATTGGGATCAAGGGAGCCCTCATAGAATATTTCAAGGGCAAAATCCTTGAGCATACGGTGATAAAACTCTGTCAGTGCCTTTGAAGTCAAAGCGTTGACATCATCAGCGGTGCCGTATTTGGAAACACCGCAGTCGTCCCCTTTCAAAAGGGTTTCACGGCATTTTGAAAAGGCATAGGATCTCCTGTTGTTGACGGAGCTTTTGATAAGATCAAGAATGGAGCTTTTTTCAAGCTCTGTAAATTTTTCGGAAAGGCAGCCGTCGGGTGTAAGAAGGGGATTCAGTATAGCCTCCTTTAGAATTGAAAGCACCTTTTCTGTAATTGGGGTATCTGTGTAATCGTCACTGATGAATGAAACACTGAAGCGTATTATCTTTGCATTCCCCCGTCGGAAGCTTTCACCGCCAAGCTCAGTATCATATGTAGCCTGTAGCGCCTGTCCAAGCTCGTAGGAGCTTGGATATTTTTGAGAGCCTCTGAGCAATAATGATGGCAAAGCAAATGCAAGGGCATTTTCCTTGGAGTTCAGCTTTGTCATAAAGCTCAGAGACAGACATTCATTTTTAAATCTATTGTCGCTGACAATACTTATTCCAACCCCCTTGGCAGGGGTAAGTCTTTGTTTTTTAATCATTAAAATCCGCCCTGTGAAAATAATAGCAATAGTACAAGGCTATTTTACAACAGATTTTATTTTTTTGCAACTGTTATTTTTAAATAATGTTCTTTTTTATCAAAATTAAATAAATTTTTATGCTCCTTTCCGTTAAGCACCCATTGATCCCTGTCGCCAAGTTGGGCGCTGATATGATAGACTGTGGAATTTTTGTTGATACAAAGCTTAAAGTGTGAAAACTCATCAAAAAGCCGAGGAGTGATTGAAAATCCATCTCCCAAAAGCTCAGCGGAGTAGCCCACAAGGTCATGAAGGATAATGGTGTAAAGCCATGCCGCCGCACCGGTATAATGTGTCCAACCGGCTCTTCCGGGGAAGTCGGGATTGGAATATATATCTCCCGCAACGGCATAGGGCTCACCGCCGTAAGCCGAGGCAAGAGTGGGGTTTTCATACCGTGAGGCAGGATTACATGCTTTGATGATCCTGTAGCCGTCCTGTAATCTTCCAAGACGCAAAAGAGCCGAGGCACCCCACAGGGCACCGTGGGTATATTGACCGCCGTTTTCACGGGTTCCGGGAACATAGGCGGCAATATAACCGGGGTTCTTCTCTGCGCGTTCAAAGGGAGGAGTAAAGAGACAAAGGATATTCCCATCGGGGCGGTAAAGCTCCTTCATTGCAAAATCCATAGCCCTGAGGGTACGTGGATTTTTACCTTCGGCAAATACGGAAAATGCTTGGGGGAGAAGATCGATCCGACATTCCTTGCATGATCTGTCACCAAGGGGGGATCCGTCGTCAAAAAAGCCCCGTACATAGTAATCACCGTTGTAGCAGTTTTCCTCAATTGCTTTTCCAAGCAGGGCGGCGGCATCTGTAAACCGAGAGGAAAAATCCATTTCATGAATAAGTCGGCAGAGCTTTGAAAATTCCTTGAGTGTTATCTGCAAAAAACGTCCAAGCCATACGCTTGTGCCGCGTCCCTTGGCACCTACAAGGCTGAAGCCGTCGTTCCAATCACAAGAGCCTATAAGGGGTAAGCCGTTTTCCGAGGAAATGTTTGAAAGAGCTTTTTCAAGGGCTCTTATGCAGTGATAGAAAACACTTTCTTTTTTGTCGGTCCTTTGGGGATATTCGCATCTTTCAAGAGTATCCCGAGAAAGAGGAGGGGAATCAAGATAGGGAAGCTTGGTGTCAAGGAGCTCAATGTCCCCGCTTGTGAGTACATATTTTGCTGTTGCAAGGGCAAGCCATAGATAATCGTCTGAGCAAAGGGTACGCACTCCCAATATCCGATTGTCTCCAAAGGGCTTTTCATGCCACCAATGGAGAACGTCTCCGGAAATATATTGGTTACAGCAGCAACGCAGGATCTGCATTTTCAAAAGCTTTGGGTGGGCATCAACAAGACAAAGGGTATCTTGAAGCTGATCTCTGAATCCGTAGGCACCTCCGGATTGAAAAAATCCCGTTCTGCCGTAAAGACGGGCAGCCACAGCACCGTAGGGCAGATAGTAATTAAACATGTGACAAAGGGATCTGTCACTGCACTCAATACGGAAGGTATTTGTAATGGGTGTGAACATGTCACGGTAGGCTCTTTGTTGGGCGGCAATTGCATCGCCTGAGCACATTGTCTTGGTGATGGTGTAAAAGCCTCGGTCACGCAGTCTGTTGAAGGCTCCAAGGAGAAAAATGAAGGACCTTTTTTCATCCTTTTGGAGAGAAAAGCGGTGGTCATCAAGGGTTGCAAACATGGAAATATTTCCAAAAGAAGAAAGGTCGGCATTGGTGAAAACGGTGTATGCGCCAAGACGGCTGATGCGGTAGCTTTTGGAGGAGCCGTTGCCAAGCTCGGGGGTTACGCGGTAGGCAAGAGCTCCCTCAAGGGAGGCGGCGCTTTCATTTTTTAATGTGACTTTTATATATTTTACGGGAAGCGTAGGAGAGATCCCCACCTGCATTTCAAAGGCAACACCGCTGACAGAGCCATAGTAAACCGCCGCGCCATGCTTGTAGTATACTGCGTCTGAAATGGAGGCAAGGTCAAATTTCTCGGAGCATAGGTCAAGACACATCACTTCACCGTCACATTCAAGAAGGGGATCGTTGTTCCAAGGAGTCAAGCGCATCTCTCTTGAGTTGCCGTACCAAGAAAAGCCAAGGGAATTTTGGGAAAGAAGAGTACCGAAAATACGGCTTGAATAAACATAGCACCAAGGCCGCGTGGATCTTCCCTTGTGTATCATAAAGCCCTCGTCTGTAAATTCCCCATTCATTTCGGAGCTTTTGGAAAACAGCCGTCTGTTGATGTCATCGCCGTTATCATAATGTCCCCGTCTTTGCTCCTCAATAATGTTGAGCAAAATGGAGTCCTTGGAAATATTGGTAATATAGCTTGAAAACGGTCGAAGCTCATTGTAATTGCCCTTGGAGCTGATATAAATACCGCCCTTTCGGTAAAGGGGAGAGTATCCAACGGCGTCGGTGACAATTGACATTACCTCATGCCGAATGGGTGAGCGGTAGGGGTCCTTCTCGTCCTCACCTGCAGTCAGGATAAGAAGATCAAATTCTTCCCCTTGAAGCTTCATATATCTGCAGGCACAGGCAAAGGCTCTGATGATCTGCCTGCCTGAAATGTCGGGAAGCGATTCTAAAATAAGGCTAACAACGGGAAGATCCCCCGAAATTCCATTGGAATAAAGAATGTCGCGGAAGCCCGTTGGCATATCCTTGGTACATACCTTACCCCCTGTCAAAAATCTTGTCCGCAAAGCCGATGCAAGTCCGATGACATTCATGTCGGCTGAGGATATAAGGAAATTACGCCTTGCAGAAGCTTCAAGCTCCCTTGAAAAAGAAAGGGATATGTCTTTTTTGAAGGATCTTTTTTCCTTTTTGAATTTTGCAAGAAGGGAAAACAGGGAATCGCGGCTTTCCGAAACAAAAAGTATAAGGTCAAGGCTGTATCGTCCGAGAGGTGTTTGAGATGTCTTTTTGATGGCGCAAAAGGGCATAATACAAGCTCCGTCGTCACAGGGAAAATCAAGATCCAAAAGCCTGTCAATATCATTTTTAGAATAAGCCGAGGAAAAAGCCTCGTCCCGTCTTGTGACAAAATGATAGTCCGAGGAAAAGCTTGGATAAATGCCCAGCCATGTTTCGCGGTGGTTGCCTGCGCGTTCCTTACGGTAGAACATAAGCATGCCCGAGGAGGCATCAAATTGGGAGGATACGGAAAGACCCGAAAAGGCCGGATGAGCGGAAAAAGATGGTACTGTGTCAAGAACGGGTTCAAAATAGATCATTGGCGTAATGGTTTTAAAATTTCCGTTTACCGCCATACTGATGCACATTGCCGAGTGCTTTTCTGAAAGGGTAAGATCGGTTTTGACACTGATGCCGTTTTGATGGGATTTAAAGCTGACTCCCGTAAGATATGAAGAAAACTCCGAAGGGCTTAAGGGGTCAATGACGGCGTTGCCGACTCCAAGCCGAATTCCAAATCCCCGCAGGTGTGAGCCTTTTTGGAAAAAAGGATACATCACTGCTTTGTTTTTATAGTAAAGACAGAGCTTACCGTCGGAAAGAGCGGTAAATCTCAGCCGTCCTGCAGAATAGGAGGCACTGTCGGGCAGGTGGTCCCTGCTTCTTGTGCCATAGCTTGCTTTGTCAAATATATGAGGATCGATCCTTGGTTGTGAGCTTTTATGCCTGTGCTTGTATTCGTCCACAAATATTCCCGAGGGGATCGCCTCGTAAAGCAGAGTGACAGCCCCTCTTGTTGCAGGGTCTTCAAGGAACCACTTGTTGACGATATCGTCAAATATTGCATTTGCACAGGCTGCCAAGGACATACCCACATGGTGAGCCATGTATGAATATATCACCGCATGACCGTTACCAACACGGCTTCTTGTAAAATCAATTGCCTCATAAAAGCCGTATTTTCCATACATACCCATTTTTTTCATTCGCGCAAGGTTGTCAAGAGGGGGAGTTGTGCACATACAAAGGGACAAAAAGGAGGAATATGGGGAAATTACATCGTTTTTCAGATTTTCTCTGTCATAGGAAATACTGCTGACACCGAAGGCGCGGTATTGATAGTTCATGTCGTAGTCAAAGGCAAAGTATGCAGATTCCGATCTGCCCCACAAAGAACCGAAGGAGGCATTGATCTGCTCATAAAGCGCAAAGCCCGAGGCTTCATAGAAAATACTACCGTTATATATCGGCAGAAACAGTGAGGGCATAAAGTATTCAAAGGCAGTGCCCGACCATGACATAATTCCGATTCTGCCTTTTTTCAAGGTTGCGGGTCTGCCCATTCTGTACCACGCATCAGTGGGAATATCCCCTTTGGCAATGGCTATATAAACCGCACTTCTTGCTTCACTCATAAGCAGATCGTAGCAGTTTTCCGTGAGCTTTTCCTCAGCGGTGTTGTAGCCAAGGGAAAGAAGCTTCTTTTTTCGGTTATAAAGAAAATCAAAGTGGGTGCTGTCAATGATGGTGGAGCAGGTCTCAACAAGAGCTTTTGTTCCGTCAAGCCCTGAAAGGTATGAGCGCAGGGCGATGATACAGGCGATAAAATTTCCGCTGTCCACAGTTGAAATATATGGTGTGCCGATGACATGGAGGGTTTTGGTGTCATACCAATTGTAAAGGTGACCGCGGTGCTTTGGAAGAGCCTCAACGGTGCTTAAGGTTTGGGAAATACGGGTGTAAAGCTCCGAGGAGGTGATAAGCCCAAGCTTGTGGGCGATGGGAACGCAGAGGAGGTAAAGACCGATGTTTGTGGGCGATGTTCTTGATGCCACTACGGGCTCGGGACGTTCTTGGAAATTGTCGGGAGGCAGAAAGGAGTTTTCTGCGTTGACAAGATCACTGTAAAATCCCCATGTGTCTCGGCAGTATTCCATAAGACGTTTTTTCTGATTTTTGCTTGGTCTTGGCTTGTTTGGGTATGGGGCGGAAAGACCGTAGGCGATGATTGGGAAAAGTATCCACAAAGTGCCGAAGAAATCAAGGAAGGGGTGTGAAGTGAAGGCTACAAGGACAATTCCCCATATAGCTGACGGCAAAAGCTTCAGAATATAAGAGGCAAAACCGGAGGAGAGTCTTTCATAGCCCTCGGAGGTCGTCCACTGTAAAAGCTTTTTGTGCGAGACATTCATGCGGAAAATACTTCGGGCGGCGGCATCAAGAGATATGGACGCCTCTGTGGGAACGGCGGAAAGAGAATACAGAGTAAGGCAAAAGGATCTGCAAAGATCTGCAAGTGCATTGGAATAAAACTTCCTCGGGTGACGGGAAAAGCAGGAAAGAGAAGTAATGATAAGGGGAAGAATAACGGGTAAAATTGCCAAAAGGGCAATGAAGATCATTTTGTCATGGGGAAAAACAAGTCCGTAGATAAGGCAGAAAAACAAAGAAGGATAGTAAAAGGCACGGATAATATTGTCAAGAAGCATTTGACGGGAAACTTTGTCAAGGGGATTATCGATCCTTCTGCCGTTTTCCGTTGTCACCTTATTCTTGAGATAAGGAAAGGCTTGAATATCACCGCGGATCCAACGGTGAAGACGCTTATAATAAGAAATCGGATTTTTGGGGCAGGAGTCCGTGAGGACCGTGTCGGAAAGGTAACCGCATCGGGCATAGGCACCCTCAAGGATATCGTGGCTCAATATACGGTTTTCGGGAAACGCGTGGGCTAAAACACGGTTGAAAACACCGATGTCAATGATGCCCTTGCCGCAGAACAGCCCTTTGCCGAAAAGGGATTGATAAAAGTCAAAAGAAG
>SVUF01000067.1 GCA_015063395.1 Oscillospiraceae bacterium | reverse complement strand
TATAATAATTGATGATATTTACGGGTATGTTGATTACAGAACCGTCGGAAAGTGTACAAATGAGGGTGTACTTACCGTCTGCAACGCCCATAAGCGCTTTTGCCGACACTGTCAGGCTTCCGTCCTCGGAAAGTGTATATCCTTCAAGCTTTTCGCCGCCCATGACCTCAAGACATGTAACATATACACCGCTTCCCGTACCTATGTGAACGGATATATCCTCGGGAGCGGACTTGTCAAATACAAGCTCCTCGGATCTGTAAATGCTGATGTTTTCCGCTATGGTGTTGTCAGTTGTGTTGAAATCATCACCGCGGCAGGTAACTGTAATTGAAATATCACCCGTTGCCCTTTCAGTGTCATTGAAAACACTTGCAAATAACTCTTCGTCCGCCTTTACTGTAACATATGCACATTCCCCTGCTTCAAGCTTATAGTCAGTTGCATAGAAGGGGCTTGTGGTTACATATGGGTAGTCCGTGCCGTTGCAGTAAACGTATTCCGAGGAAGCAACCCCGATCTTCGGAGCAACTGCCTTTACATTACCCTTGTTCTTTACATAAAGGAGAACATATTCTGTTTTGCCAATGAGAGCGATCTTGCCGCTTACGGAAAGATCCACATATCCCGAACGGAATTTTGATGAGCCTTCCCAATTCTTTGCCTTTACAACAAGCTCTCTGTCAACTCCGTCACGAAGCGCCGATGCCTCAACCTCTCCGTTTTCAAGGATCATCTCAACTCTTGATGTCATTCCCGAATAAATGGGCTGGGGAAGCTCATAGTCATAGATCACATCAACAAGATATCCCGAAAGGTCATAAAGCTCGATGTCAGCCTTTTCAATGGGAGTGATGCCCGTGTTGGAAATTGTGAAGCTTATGCCTATGCCGCCGTCCTCATAAATTTCCTTGAGGGTCACCTCTCCAACGTCAAATCCGTCATCAACAGTGCAAACCGACACTCTTTCACCGTTTGTATCAAGTATTCCCACAAGATACTTACCCTCGGATACATATGCACATGAGAATGCGTCTATATATACTCCCTCGGGATTATTGGTGAGAGCTATGGGTGAATTGAATCCGTTTTCTGTATTGAAAATTACATAAAGATTATTTCTGTCCTTGTCTCCGGGAGCAACTGACAGGAAGAATATTCCGTCAAGTCTGCCGTTTTCATCGTATACCGCCTTGTAGCTTTCCGTAAGTCCAACGGTTGTTGCAGGTATAACCACAACATCGTTTTTCTTGCAAAGCTCTCTTGCGTCCACAAGATTTCCCGAAACAAGCACTGTGGGCTCGCCATTCATGCTTCCGAAGGAGCTATATTCCCCTTCTTCGCTTTCGCAGATCAAATTGCCCTCAACATCATAGAAGCTGATCGTTCTGTTAGATGTTGACATTGTCTGTGAGCCGTCCTCACCGTAAAGGACAATTGCTCCGTCACTGTCGGTGATCACAGCAAAGCCGTCACGTGTTGCGCTGATGGCAACAATGGAAGGAACTCCCGATTTGGCAACCCCTGCCTCTGCAGTGTCGAAATCCGCTCTGTATATGCTGTTGTCACAAGAATCGGTAAGTCCGAAAAGGCTTCCCGAGGGGATCCTTGCCCAATATACTGTGGGAAGACCGTTTTGTACGTAGAGTGAGGGCGCGCTGTCGTAAACCGTGTCCGCAGTCAAGGTCTCCTGCCACAAAAGCTCTTCTCCGTCAATGACTCCAAGCTTCATTTCAAAGGTGGAAAGAGCCTCACGCTTTGACTCGTCCGCCGCCATTTCCCCGTCCATTTTGCTGTTCATCTGGGTATATGCAATATATACCGTATTGTCGCTTACAGCAACGGAGAACTCTCCGTCAACATAACCGTTGTTGTCAAGGATCACGGGCTTTTCCCATGCTCCCGTTACGCTGTCATATTTACTGTACACGATCTTTGCATAGTTCAGCTCATCGTATACAACGCCGTTGTAGCTGTAGCCCTCCTCTGTTTTTTCACAAAGGGGCAATACGTTGGCTACATAGAAGGATACATAGTTGATCTCGCCGTCCTTTTCATATGTAACGGTTTCGGGATCGTATGCATCGGTGTAGATGCTCTCATCATTACCCACTGCAATTGCATAGGCGGCGGCATCTGCAAATTTTGCGATCTCGCCCTCTGCCTCGGCAACCCAGTGCCATCCCTCGCTGTCCCATTTACCTCCGACGCTTGCAGTAAATGATACCAACGCCTTTTCAAATTTCACCTTGAAGAATCCTATATTCACCTTGGCGTAAATTCCCGCCTCAGCGCTTAGGGTCAGAAGCAGCTCTCCGTCTCCGTCGGGAATCAGTACCTCAAAGTGCAGAGAAAGCTCAACCTTTCCGTATGCTCCCACAGATGCAACAAAGCATCCGATTCCTGCGCGGAACGCCACAGAGCCTTCCACTGTAATTCCCGTTCTTACATTGTCAAACACGGGAACTCCGCCCTCTTGGTCAAAGAGAACATCGATCTTAAGCTGTCCTGAGACACCAACCTCTGCTTCAAGGACTACGGGAATGACCCAAACCACAAAGCAGCCCAGCTGTACTGAATGCTCAATGCTGAGAGTTCCCGCAACTCCGCACTCCACAAGATGAAGCTTTCCGTCATAGTATTTGAACACTACGTCGCCCATTACGCTGAAGCTCTTGCTCTTGGAGGTCTCTCCGTGAGTTCCGTGAACAAAGCCCTTTCCGGGACGGTAGTGCGCCTTGCTTCCAAAGTCCTTTTTCTGATCCTTGGAGCCGTTGCCGCCAAAGCTTATGGTCAGCTTGTCGCCCTCAACGGATATATCAATGTCAATGGATATCTTCTTTACAAGATTATCCATGAGCAGCTTCTTTGCAATGTCCTTGTCACCGCCGATTGAAAGCTCCGAGTCATCAAGGAATGCTATAAGATTGTCTGCAAAATCCCACTGAATGTCATCAAGAAGGAGTCTTATAAGGCTTTCGTCGAAATCAATAAGCTTTAGATTAAGCTCTGTAAATTGGCTTACCTCACGGTTGGAGCCGTATACCACTGCCGCCTGTACGGAAAGTACGTCCCCTTCCTTGAAGTCACCTGCGGGAAGAATGAGAGTCAGTGTACCGTCAGCGCTTTCCCGAAGCTCTGCGTCTCTGGGTGCTATGCCGTATGTAACCTCTTTTCCGTCGATCTCTTCCTTCAGGTATTTGAACTCGGGATTTGCGGAATAATCCGCATGTCCCTCGGAATATCCGACCTCAAGACCGTTTTCGTCAGTCCATACTCCGTTTTCGTCCTTAAAATATCTCTTATACACCGATCCGTTTTTCATGATGAGATATTCACGAGTCTCTTGAACATCATTTTTGGAAATGTTCAGCTTAAGCTTCAATCCCTCATTATATACGGAAAGGTTTACAGTCTCCTTATCGGTAAGAATATTCTTACCTCTGTGGAGATCTGTTTCTCCGTCGTTACCGTAGGCGTCCACGTAAAGTCCGTTGACAACGGGTGTTTTTGCAAGAGTGATGACACTCATTCGAACCTCGGTGTCAAGCTCCATGTCGGGAATATATACTGATTTATATTTCTCCTTGGAGTCCGTAACGCTTACTGTGTATGTATATTCTTCATTATCTATATTAATATCCAAAAGCACGTAGCCGTTATACACGGTCTGCTCAATAAAGGATTCACTGCCCTTACTGTCAACCGCCTTTATGCTCAGATAAATGTCGCTTCCAAGGGGATTGCCGTCTATGTCATACACCGCAAGAATATATGGATTCTTTGAGTTTGACACAGATGTATCGATCACCGCATTGATCTTTCCGTAGCTGGAGAAGTTCAGATTGTTTCCGTATCTGCCTCTCCATGAATCGATCTCGCTTTCGGGATAGTAAAGGAACATGGAAGAATTATTGTTGGCAATTGCCTTTGAGTGAATGGACATTGCCGCCGAATAGAAATATATTCCTAAAAGCTCGCTGTTATAGCTTATGGCATCAAGGTCGATCTCCCTTACACTTGCAGGTATATGGAGCTGTACAAGAGCTGTGTTTCTGTATATTGACGATGCTCCCAGCACCACTGTTCCCTCAAGTATTTTGTATGAGAGGGCAGAACGCGCCGCAGGATAGCATATCAGATAGTATTCTCCGTTGATCCTTTCATAAAGAACGCCTTCATCGTCAAAGAATCTCTTGTTGGAATTTTCCACTATGATATCCTTGAGAAGCGGACAGTCAGTGAACACGCTGGAGGCATAGGGGTTTTCCGAAAGTCCCGAGTTGTTGATCCACTGAACATTTGCTCCGAGATATACCGATGTAAGCTTGCGGCATCCGAAGAATGCCTCACCGCAGATCCTTTCAAGATCGGCGCCAAGACTTACGCTTCTCAGGTTCTTTGCACCCTTGAAGGAGCCCACAGCAAGCTCTGTCACTCCTGCAGGAAGAGTATAGCTCTGATCCTCTCTGTTTACGGGGTACTGCAAAAGGGTCATTTCCCTTCCGTTTATGCTGTAAAGAACCCCGTCGGAATTTATATTACAATAGTTTTTGTTTTCCTCATGAACACTGATGGAGCCAAGATAGCTGCAGGCTCCGAAAGCCTCGCTTCCGATGCTTGTTGCTTCCTTGCCGATCTCAAACTCCGTAAAGGCAGAGCCATAGAAGCCCTGTGTGCCGATTTCGGAAATTACTATATCCTTGGAGAAGCTATCAAGATCATAACAGCCCATGAAGGCATAATCGCCAATGGAAATGCTTCCCCTCTCGCTTACGCCTGTAACTGACTTAAGTCCCGTTGACATAAACGCATTTTTACCGATGACCTTAATGCCCGAAAGATCAACGGTTGTAAGATCAATGATCTCCGCAAAGGCATAATCGTTGACTCCGTATACACTTTCAGGAAGAGCATACATGGAATAATTTGCGTTTTTGGGAGCAAGAATTACAATATCCGCAGAAAGCTCCGCAAGCTTGCCGTTTACGGTGAAGTCACCTTCAACCATTGTTTTATAAAGCACCGAGCCGACATACATGTCAACAGGATCGGAGCCGTCGGCAATATTTTTGTATACGGGGTTTTCCTCATCTACAAATACACCCTCAAGCCTGTCGCACTCTCTGAATGACGCGTCGTAGATATACTCTACGTTCTTACCGATCTTCACTGTGCGTATGTCACTCTTATAGAACGCATATCTTGAGATCTCTGTAACCTTGTTCAAGAAGTTACCCGAGAATACATAGTCGGGAATGACAACATCAAGACCCGTAAAGCCCGATGTATTGACCTCGTTTCCGGGGTTCTCCGTATATCTTCCCTCGCTGTCACGGGAATCCTGTGAATTGAGACCCACCGCAACCTCGCAGTCAACAAGCTTTGAGGGGTTGAAGGGATCGCGTCTGACAGAATAGAGAATTCCCGAGCTGTCGCGGCTTTCGGAGTTGAGAAGCTCAATGTTGTCGCTGTAGAACTCGATCTCTCCGTTGAAAGCCTCGCTTCTGTCAACATATGTATATCCCAACAGCTTGCCGTCCTCGGAATAATTGCGTCTTGCGGCAAGTGTATTTTTGACGTTGGCAGAGGACACCTGTCCTGCAATGCCGTATTGATAGTTATTTATTTTATCCTTTGATTCAAGAGAATACTCGGTTTCATTTACTACAGCCGCAGTATTTATAATTGAGCCACCCTCAAAATGTCCCGCAATTCCGCCAAAATATACGGTTTTGGAGGAAAGTCCGGGGATATATGCAGGGGGATTGAAATCTATGGGAAATTTTGTAACGCTGTATGTATGGTTCTGCACGTTAAGTCTTCCCGGAGAGAAATTATACCAGCCAAGTCCGCCGGGGTCTCCGTCGGATCTGCAGGAACAGTTTTTCAGAGTCCTTCTGTGAATGCCACCGTCTCCGGGTGTACCGAATTCACCATCAGCGCCCCAATTGATGCCGCATCCGGGGTATCCGGGCGCTCCTCCGTCTCCTCCGTCTCCACCGCTTCCACCGTGGGTACATCCGCTGCCCGTTACTACACCGTCGCAAGAGCCACCGTCACCGCCTCGGCCTCCGTTGCCTCCGCTTCCGGCGTCACCGCCGTTTGCGTACTCTCCGTTATCAAATATCATAAAGCCGTTACAGCCCTCAAGCTTACGGTAGGTATAGGCATACATGTATCCTGCATGTCCTGTATAGCCACCGTTACCGCCTCGGCCTCCGTTGCCTCCGTCATTTCCCGATGTACCGTAATACCAGCCCGCACCAAAGAACCAGCTTCCTTTATAGGCATCCTTACCGTTTGATCCGCGATATCCGTCGCCGCCGTCACCGCCATTACCGCCTTTTCCCGCGTTTCCGCTTTCAAATCTGATATTACCGTCGATCAGGAATATATCGTATAAGGTACTGTCCGTACCTATTAATACCGCAGGGGCACCTGAACCGCCGTTTGCTCCCGAAACACCGTCAGCACCGTTACCGCCGCTGCTGGTTGCATCAGCTCCGTCAGCACCGTTGCCTCCGTCTCCGCCGTTACCGCCGATAAAATTGACAACAGCGTCGTTTTTAAGAGTTACGGTGAGACAATATGCTTCAAGGGCAGGAGATCCGTCCTGTCCGTCATTGGGAGTCGTACCCGACGAGCCGTCGCTTCCGTCCTGACCGAATACAAAAAGCTCCGTATCGCCAAGTATATGGACAGGAGAATTGGGAAGCTCAATTGCTGTGCCTCTGTTGGAGACCAGAACGTTCCGATTGCCCCCCGAGCTTTCAATATACACGGTTCTGTCCATAACGTATCCCTCGGGAGCAGTTGACAGATCCACCTTTATTGCCGTATCGTTGATTATCATGTTTTCAAATTCAAGATAGACATCGTGATCGCCCTCGCCTATATTGAATTTAAGCGCCTTATATGTCTTGGTAGGATCTCCAACCACCTTTACCGCGGATACATCGCCCTTGATATCAATGGAGTAGTCGATCCAGGTCGCTCCTGTTCTGAGGTCAAGTATAAGTCCCTGTCCGTTGGGATTTTCATAAACCGAAAGATCTCCTCCGTGAGTCTCAACAAGAATATCGTCAATTTTCTTATAAAGCACATCGTCTCGGTCAAGGGGATTGATGTGATCGATGTTCACCTGATTTTTCTCATCAGTGAAGCTTACATAGCAATCGTTGACAACGGAGTCAACGGAATAGCCCACCAGCCCGCCGATGTAGGACAGGGTGGTATTAACGCCGTTAACCCTACACTCGCTTATTCCGAGAGAGTTGATCCTTGCGTTTTTAATGTATCCGAAAATGCCCACGTATTCACAGGCAACGGTATTCTGCTCCCCAAAGGTCAGCTCCGCGCCAACAATGGTATTGTGCCCGCCGTTGAAGGTACCCATGAAGGCATTTTCCTCGCTTTTTCCGATGACAGTCCAAGGCTTTGAGCTCCAATCTACATCCGTTGTTAGATTCAGCACCTTGCCCTCAAAGGTAACGCCCTCATTTACAAGTCTTGCAAGACCTGCAAGAGCGGCAGCCGAGGAAAGCTCAAACTCGGATTTATCCTCACTGTACCATGATGTATCAACAGCGCCATCCCAAATAGAAACGCTGTCGGTGATCTCATAGTCACCAAGGTTCACCCCCTCACCTGCAAAAGCAGTAAACACAGTGGCAGGAATTGCCAACACCACCATGACTATTGCAAGAAACAGAGACAAGGATTTTTTAAATGGTGAATAACCCTCATATTCTCTGAATTCAAAATTACCGTTTTCGTAATTCATAATGTCCTCCAATTTGTTTTGAAGCCCAAAGCCCCTTATATTGTGTATGTCAGTTGTATGTATACATTATATAGATCTATCCCCAATCACCCGTCAATTGTAATATTATGTGCAGTTTCCAAAACATAGTACAAAAGTCAGATTATGGCTAAAAAATGGGAATATTTCTCCTTTTACATTGTAATTCTATCACATTTTTCTTAAAAAGTCAATAAAATTAACGTAAAATTAGGTTCACCTCAAGCCATATACCTGTGTTCGCGATGTTAGCACAAAATCCGTAGGGACCGGCGCCCTCGACGGTCCGCAAAAAACAATTACCTTTCCCAAGTTTTCGGGTCGTTCGCGATGTTTACACAAAATCCGTAGGGACCGGCGTCCTCGACGGTCCTTAATACACACATAAAATCGGCAGATAACTTGTTTTCTCTGCCGAAAATTATGTGTGTCCGTAGGGGCGAACTGTGTTCGCCCGTTAAAAAATGCCTAAAACAAGGCTTTTCGGGCGACCGCAGGTCGCCCCTACGGGACATTCGCGATGTTTGCACAAAATCCGTAGGGACCGGCGTCCTCGACGGTCCGCAAAAAGCAATTACCTTTCCCAAGTTTTCGGCACATTCGCGATGTTTTCGCCGCACCAAAGCCTCGCCCTTTGGGAGAGGTGGCGGCGTAGCCGACGGAGAGGGTTTTATAGTAAGACTTGCTTTTTAACCCTCTCACCCGCTACCGCGGGAGCTCTCCCGAAGGGAGAGCCTTATACACGGAAGCCTTATTCTGCCTTGGGCAAAACATGAAAAAGACGCATTGATGTTGATCAATGCGCCCTTTGGGTCATTTATTCTTTTTTATGATGTCCAAAAATCTTACGATCACGGGGCTGAGGATCAGGTTTGAGCCGAACTCAAAGAGGAAATTACCTCCTGCAAGACCCACAAACATGTATTTTACTGTCTGTCCTTCAAGTCCGAAGCCTGCCGCCCATTCTGCTACTGTTTCAAGGAAGAACAGTATACAGCCGACGAAGAATACGCCTGTGTTTACTATGGGACATACGATTGCCGCCGCGGCTACTGCCGCATACTTGTTGAACTTGGCTACAAGCTTATAGGCAACGCCTGCAAAATATCCGCAGAGGACACCCTTTGCAATAACCGTAACAATGGTTCCCGGGATGTTCACCGCAAGGAATGCCGCCGCATCTCCGCTTATAAACACCGTAACTGCAAAAACAAGTCCAAGCCATGCACCGATCTTTGGTCCGAGGGTTGCCGCACCGATTACAATTGGTATCAGCACAATTGAAATGGAAAAGGGTCCGAATTTGATGAATGATCCAAGCATCTGCAAAACGAACACAAGTGCTGTAAGCACTGCCGCCGTTGTGATGGTCTCGGTCTTTCTTCTGTTTGCCTGTGATTTCATAAAAACCTCCTTGCTGTCGTTCACATTTTGTGATACAACGCATAATCTATATTTATCCTTTCGGATTTGGTTACTATGAGATTATATTCAATTATTTTTTTACTTTTGATTGAGATCTTTCATAGATCAAACGCAGTCCCCGAAGGAGCAGATCTTCGTCAAATGCGGGCTTATGCTTCAAATGGGGAAGAACATATGGAATAAGCTCTCCTGTTGCGACAATTGAGGATATTTCTCCAACCTCTCCCCAAATATTATCGATCATTCCGTCGATCATGGCGGCGTTACCGTAGATCATGCCCGAGCGGATGCTGTCGGCGGTGTTTTTGCCGATATACTTCTTTGGCACTTCAAGGCTAACCTCGGGAAGCTGTGACGCGCCTGACACAAGGGCATCAAGGGCAATATTCATTCCCGGCGCAATGACCACTCCCGAAAAAGCTCCGTCGCGGTCAACATATATCAGCTTTGTAGCTGTATCCATGTCAACAATGAGGCAGGGACAGGTGTATGAGTCACATGCCGCTACGGAAGCGCATATAAGATCAGCCCCCACACTTGCAGGATCGTCGCACTTGATCTTAAGTCCTGTTTTGACTCCGGGGCCAACTACAAGAGCATCAATGCCAAGGGAAAGCTCGATGGCTTTTTTTACCGTTGCATTAAGAACGGGAACCACTGATGATACCACCGCGCCGTTTATTTCCTTGCCTGAAATGCCGTGGAGGGTCAATATACTGTAAAAAGCGGAGGCGTATTCATATTCCGTTTTGGTGCGTGATGTTTCAATTGCTGCCTTGAATATTAAGGACTCCTTGTCAAACACGCCGATGACTGTTCGGGAATTGCCGATATCAATAGCAAGAATCATAAAAACACCTCTTTTCCATGGGTACTATACCACATCCTTTTGAAAAAATCAAGGGCTTTTCATGAAATTACCCATGACGCACACAATGAGGAGGCTTTGCATATTTAAGAACGGGGCTTGCTCTTTAAATCAATATACTTTTTTAAAAAACACGCAAAAAAATACAAAAGAGTAATTGATTTTACATATTCTTTGTGGTATCATAATATTATAAAGCAGCCCACGGCTGCAGGGATAGCTGTGCCCTATAACAGTGCGGCTTTTTAAATCTGTTTTACTCCAAAAATGAGTAATTTCCTATAGAGTAAAAAAGCAGCCCACGGCTGCAGGGATAGCTGTACTCTATAACAGTGCGGCTTTTTAAATTTATTCAACTTCAAAAACAAGCAATTTCATATAAAATAAAAAACTTAAATTCGGGAGGAATTATGATATACGTTATGACAGGTCTTTCGGGAGACTTCCAAAAATATCTTGAGCTGAAGGACTCTCTTTTTCTGAAAAAATCCGATGATCTTTTCATATTAGGCGGAATATTGGGTGAAAAGGGCGGAATGGACATTCTTCTTGATGCCATGACCGAGGAAAATATTTTCCCAATTGCAGGAAAGCAGGAGCTTGCCGCTTTGAAATTCCTTGATTATATGCAAAGCGGAGATAAATCCGAAGATGACGGCATGAAAAAGGAAATGGCTGAGTGGTTCCGCAAAGGCGGATATCCCATTGCACAGGGATTTATGGCTCTTGACGATGATAAGAAGGAGATGGTCATTGACTATCTGCGTGAGGACTTCACATTGGTGGAGGAGCTTTCTGCGGGAGAAAAGGAATTTGTTCTTGCATATTCGGGGCTTGGAGATTTCGATCCCGACCGCGAGCTTGAGGAATATACCCCCGAGGATCTTACTGACGGTGACTATACACCCAACTGCTATTTTGACGATAAATACATCGTATGCGGCAGTCTTGCTGATTTTGAGCCCGAGGATGACGGATTTGAGGATAAGATCTATCACAGCGAAAACGTAGTTGTCCTCAACCATGCTGACAATACCAAGGCTTGCTGTATAAGACTTGACGATCTTAAGGAGTACTATGGGGACTAAATGTAAGCTTGTTGCGCTGGTTCTGATCCTTATAACCCTTCACCTTTCTGCCTGCAATGTCCAAAG
>SVUF01000066.1 GCA_015063395.1 Oscillospiraceae bacterium | reverse complement strand
ATTGATACCGTTCTCATAGCACTTATAGCCCGTACCGTCAAATACAAATCCGTCAGCGATCTCAAGTCCTGTTTCGTCGTTCCAGATATAATATTTTCCGCCGATGGTCTTGGAATAGTTGATTACAACATAGGTTGTGGAAGAAGCGTAGTATGTCACACCGTCAACCTCAAACCATCCGCTGACCTTTTTACCGTTTTCAAAGTAATACATAACGCCATTTGCGAAATACAATCCGTCGGTCAATGTTTCAATTTTTACAGCTCCGCAGTCCCAGCATACAAAAGATCCTTGATTTTCTCCAACAAAATCACTGATCACCATGAAGTGATAATCAGTTTCGGAAATTCCGCATCCGCATACACAGTGACGTGAGTGTGTTTCTCCGTTTTCGTCCCCTGCCCATTCTGTCATCGAGTGCTCTTCGCTTATTTCGGTATATGATGAACCGCAATCAACACATCCATATACAATCTCAACAGTACCGTTGGATTTAATATTTACATATGACTGCTCAAAATCATGCTCGGTAAATATACTGTCTCCGCATGAACAGCTCTGCATATGATTTACATCATCATAGGGTATTGCCTCTCCATAGCTGTGGGTATGCTCAGGCTCCCATATAGCATACAGTGTGATTGTTTTGCTTCCGTTTTTAAGATCGGGAACGATCTCCTCCGGCTTCAATCCTCTGTCTTGGTCGATTATCTCTGCCCCTGTTTTTGCAGTTGACCAACCCTTGAATACATAACCGTCTCTTGTAAGTCCAAATGTAGTTACATTATACAGTCCCGATGAAATATACGTACCGTACGTCAGCTTTTGAGTATGTATTGCCGATGTAGATGTTACATAAACAAGTGAATTATTAACATAGTATTTGGAATCCGTTGATGTTTCGGTTCCTGTTTTAGTTACAAAGTCGGATATTACAACCCAGCCCGTATAAGAGCCGTATGTGGTTTTACCCCAAGTATAACCGTTTGCAGTTGCCGTTTCCCCTGCTTTTACGGTAAACACAGTGTTTACGGGTAATGCTGTAACCTTGCTATAGTTCGTTCCCGCTCCCGATCTCATGTTGATTCCAATGGATTCTGTAACCTTATACTTAGTTGCTGTAACCTCCGAACCCTTTATTACCCCGCCGTTTACATTGTAATTAATGGACAGGGTGGGTGTAGTTGCATAGTTCTTTGCTCTGGAAACTGCAATGGTTTTGGAAGAATACGGAACTGTGTGCTTGCTTACCTTATAATCTCCGTAGTAATTACAGTCAACTGCCGTGAAACTATTTGCTCCTGCACTTACAAACATAAGAGAGTGAGTGTTATAACGAATGATATCGCCGGGCTTGAGATATTTTTCAATATTAGCTTTTGTCATTGTTATATTGTCAACAACTCTTGTATAGCTCACTTTGTTTGTGTTGTTTGTGGCAAACACATACCACATTGCAAAGTTCGCAAAGCCGTGACATGTCCAACCTGCAGGAGAACCGCTGCCGCCGCCGGGATATGCATGACCCGGGATCTGTGAAGTTGAAACTGTCCCGAAAATATTTTTAAACCATGTTGCTGCAAAGACATTGCTATTATAACAATTGCTACACGCCCAGTTATCACAATTGCTTGAAGAACAAGCCTTCTGGTTTACTGTGAAGTATTTACCGCTAAGAAGCGACACAAGCTTATTGATCTTTTCAACCACCTGAGCCTCGGTTTTCTCGGGCGCAGTTGTATATGCGGCATAGGATTCCACCGAAGTTGCCGCAAATATTGTGAAAATGAAAACAAATGCTAAAAGAAACGATGTGATTTTTTTCATATTCATTACCTCTCTTACTTTGATACTTATATTTTAGTCTCTTACTTATCTTTTGTCAAGGATTATTATGTCGAGAAATCAAAAACTGCTTTGCCATCCTCAAGCTTCAGACAAGCATCAAATGACTTGCCCGTTCTTTTGGATATAAAATTTTTAATTTTTGAAGTTTTGCCCGTCTCTATCAAAGCTCTTGCATTTTTTATGGAAATGACCCTGCCGCAGATCACAAGGTACACTCCGAATTTGCATCCGTTCTCCTTATATGATGAACAGGCATATGACCTTGAATATTTTTTTACAACTCCTCCGCACAACGGGCATTTGCCCACCACATCTCCAAAAAATCCTGTTTCCGTGTCTGTTTCCGGAGGCATGTCCTTTATTTCAAATGCTTCCTCTATCTCTTTTTTTGCAAGCTCAACACTTTCCTTTACCGTAAATTCTCCTCGGTACACCTTTTTCAAAGCTTTACCAAGCTCCGCTGTTTTGAACTTATCCATTGAAATATTCATCATCTTCAAGGATTCTATGAGATATCTTCCGTCGGGCAAAATTGTATATACGTCCTTTTTAAGCTCGATATACTTGCTCTTTCTTGCATTGTCGATTATCCCCGTTCTTGTGGCTTCAGTGCCAAGCTCAAGTCCCTCGAACATTGCAAGATATTCGTCCCTGTCATCGTCCTCCTCACTTTTATTTGCCTTTTCTTCCCTGAAGGGATTTTTTAAATAATTATTCAGTGTCTCAATTGTATAATGCTTTGGCGGTGAGGTTTGCTTTTCTGTGGGCTTAAAATTGATCTCCACAAGGTCCCCCTTTTTAAGAGGCGGCAGAGTTTTGTCATTTTTTCCGCCGTCATCATACTTTGTCCAGCCTTTTTGTGTTATCACAAGCCCCTTCAAAACAAATTCCTCAAGCTCTCCCACAGCAATTGTCATTTCTGTTTTATCAGCAAGACATTCTTCACTGCAGAACACCGCTACAAACCTTCTGAAAACCGTTGAATAAACTTGAAATTCCTTTTCCGAAAGCTTATCCTTTGAGGGAATCTTATAAGTTGGCGTCAAGGCTGAGTGGGATTCAATTTTACTGTCGTCAAATATTGTTTTGCTGTCCTTGAACGCAACAGGATATCCCATTTTGCTGATATTCTCTATGATCTTCTTGATCTTATCCTTTTCGGCAGTGGCAAGGTATTCTGAGTTGGTTCTTGGATATGTAAGATATCCTTCCTCATAGAGCTTTTGAATGATATCAAGGCTCTCCTTCATTGACATTTTATACTTCTTTCCAAGCACGTTCTGCAATTTTGAAAGAGAATACAGCTTTCCCGGAGCGATCTTATCCTTTTTCTTCTTTATTCCTTTTACAAAAGCTCCCGTTTCATTGTATATCTTACATTCCGCCTCAGCCGCTTTAAGCTTATTTTTCTCAAACTTTTTCTTGGAAACAAGCTCGATCTCCTCGCCGTTTGTTTTCTCCTTGCTGACCATTGCGTAATAAATATCGGGTACAAAATTTTCGATGGCAAGATCCCTGTCGTAGATCGCCTTGACTATTGGAACAATCACCCTTCCGACACGCAAAAGAGTACCCGACTTTAAGCTTGCATATCTTGTAAGGTTTACTCCGTAAAGCCAATCAATATATGTTCTTGCATACCCCTCCGACGCCAGAAGATCGTAGTCCTGTGAGTCCTTCATATCGCTGAGCGCCGCCGCAACGGTCTCAGGAGTTTGGTCGGGAAGCCACAGCCTTTTCATTGTTTTCGTCTTTTTAAGTACCTTTGAAAGACAAATTCTGATGATGATCTCACCTTCTCTGTCCGCGTCCCCTGCGTTTACAACCGTATCTACATCATCCCTGTTACAAAGATCGCTTATAAGCTTTATCTGATCCCGTATTCCTTGATCCGCCGTGTCCTTTACCTCAAAATCGAAATTCTCGGGAAAGCATGGTATATTTGCCATTGACCAATACTTTTGACCGTCCGGGGCAGGATTATAGTGCTCTATATCTGCAAGAGAAAACAAGTGTCCGAACGCCCAGGTTATGATGTAATTTCCACCGATCATATACCCCTTGCGGGACTGCATGGTTATGCCTTCAAGGTGCTTTACGCCTTCCGCTATGTTTCTTCCAAGACTTGGCTTTTCAGCAATTATCAGTACCATCTTTTCTCCTTTCTTTCGTTTTTACAACACTTCTTTAAATAGAAAATCGGGAGAGGCTTTCTCTCCCGATAATAATTATTTTAAATCTTTGATCGGTATACCCCGTTTATCTTAGTCGATTGTAACCCAAATTGCAGGACGTACACCAATGCCTGACTGAGATGCAGCATGACCGTTTTCGGAAATTGCACCGTCATATGTTACTGTAAGTACATTGGAAGCCTTTGCTGTTGTTTCAGCAAGATCAACCTCATATGTATCACGGAGCCACCAGCCTGCGCTGAAGTATGTTGTAATATCCTTGCCTCCAACTTCCTCTTCAACCTCAACACTTGAAACGCCTCTGAGAACTGCATATGCGCTGTTTTCAACACTCGCAAGCTTTCCGCCAAGGTACTTCTCAGCTTCTGCCTTAGAAAGAAGGAAAACCTTGTCAGTTGTCTTCTTACCGTTTGTTTCGATCTCTGTTGCTGTAAGTCTTGAAAGCTCGTCTTCGTTGAACATCTTTGCTGTAAATGCTCCGTTAAGCCATGAACGGATTGAAGAATTTTCCCATGTTACTGTTGAATATGTGCTGTTAAATGCATTTGTATCAAGAATGTACTTTGATACGAGAAGGAACTTGTTGCCGTCCTTTGCAACTACGATCCACTCTACGTCTTCGTCAAAGTCGCCTGTCTCGCAGTTAACCTCATATGTACCGAATCTTACAATATCACCTACATTTGATGTCTTGATGGATTCTGTCTGGCACTTTTCAACCTTTTCTGCAATAGCAGGATCATTAACATCCAAATATCTGTAAAGGTCAAGGGCTGCATAGAAGTTCTTTGCTTCAAGCTTTGCATCAGCATCAACAAGGATCTTGGACTTTACATATGTCTCCGCCTCATCTATTGCAAGCTCGTTTGCCTGTGTAAGAATTACGCCTTCCTGCTTACGAATGTCTGTTGAAATGAATGAAAATGCTTCTGCATACTGACCGTTGTCAGCCATAAGCTTTACACGGTGAATTCTGTTGTTGAACACTTCTTCAACGTATCCAAGCTCAGCAAGTGTCTTATATGCGTTCTTGTACTTCTTGTCGCGCTCTTTCTTTGTAAGCGCTGTATTTGTTTCAGCTTCCTCAAGTGCTTCAAGCGCTGCTTCATACTTCGCCTGGTCTGCAGACTTCTGAGTGGAAACCGCACTTGCTACAAGAAGGGCAACTACAACAACCGCTACTCCGAGAATTGCATTGCGGATCGTCTTCTTTTTCTTTCTCTTTGCCATGTCCTTTTTGAGATTGATGGCAAGGATCTTGTCATTACATTCCTGCAAAAGCTTTGCTGAATTCTTATATCCAGAGATCTGTTCAAGAAGCTCCTGCGCCTTTTTATACAGCGCTAAGTTTTCAGAACTTGCTTCAAGGATCTGTTTAGCCTGTTCGTAGCATTCAGCCTCGGTGAGAGCTCCCTCGCCGTTCGCTGTCTTTTTGAATACGTCCTGATTTGTCGGATTATCTTTTTTCATTTTCTTCTCTCCGTTCACTGAAAATTTGAAGTACAACGCATAAACCGCCATACATATATGTTTATTATATACGATGACTCTCTTTTTGTCAACACCAATTTGTAAATTGTTATAAAAATATTTAGATTATTTTCCTGATTTTTAATTCTTTTTTAATTTAACCAAAATATTTTTTACACTGTATCCCTCAACTGTGCCATAAGCTTTGTTTTGGGTATACTTTACATCTCCAACTGTATTTTCGTTTATTCCGATTTCAGCAGCGCTTACGATTTCTCTGTCAAATTCAAGTGAATAGTCCGCTTCTTTTCCGTCTGCCTCGTAAAGTCTGATGATCATTCCGTCATCGTCCTCGGGAAGCTTTACATATGCGGGAATTACCTTTCCCGTAATCTTGACAAGACTTCCCTCCAAAGAAAGCTTTCCTTTTTCTCCCCTTGACGAGCACATGCTTACAGGATGAACGAAGAAATCCCTCGCCTTAATAAGGGTCTTTCCATCGGTATCGTTTATTACACCTACACCGATTTTAATATTGTGTATGCCGTATTCGGGGTACGGATCGGGATCATAGGACGCTCTTATCAAGGTCATTGCCATATAATTATCATGGCATCTGAAGCCGTATTTGGAATCACTGATGAGCATTACCGCTCCCTTTTCGCTTTCATCGTCCCTCACTGCCGCTGCAAATGAATTTGCAGGAACATCGTGACAAATGCCCTTTCTGTCAATAATTCCGTAGGGCACATCATATTTGAAAAGATCGGTTTTATAGCCTATGGGAAGCGCAAAGGTGAGCTGTGGCACATACTGTCCTTTTTTGCCGATTTCGTGGAAATCAACAGTTACATCGTATACCATAACCTCGCTGTTTTCGTCAAGCTCAATTTTAACCTTTATGGATGATCTTTCTCCTGCGCTCATCTCAAAGCTGATGCTCTGTCTGATGCCCCCTAAATTGATCTGTGTGATCTTTACATCCCTTGTAGTGTTCAGATCCTCAGCTGTCATATATTCACCAATACGCCACGAGGTCATGCCATGTCTTGGATTTTCCTTGATAAATCTGAAAAATCCCGTGGGCTCGTCCACATTTTCCACGCCGTTTTCCTTGTTGATCATGGATTTGATCTTCATGGTACTGCGGTCAAATATAACTTTAATTTTATTGTTTTCCATAACGATGTCGGTATCGGTAATTCCGTCAAGACGGGTATAAATCAGGCTGTATCCGCCAACATCGGTTATTTCTTCTTCATCAAGGGTGTATGTTGCATATCCGAAAGCATCGATCCTTGCTTCGATGGCAAATTTTTTAAATTGGTGATCCCAATAGCCGTTTGAGTCCTCCATAAGCTTGTATCTGCATCTATTTCCCTTGGAATCCTTGAACACCGCTCTTGAGCTTGCGTAGTTCCAATCCCAGACTATAATTTCACAAACTCCGTCAAAATCAAATCCCGTAGTATTGAAAAGGTGGAATATTCTCTTTTTGCCGTTTCCTCTTTCTGCTACGGGCATTCTGAAGTGTCTTTGCTGATCTGTCATGAATCCAACTCCTGCTCCCTCGGAAACAGAAAGTGGATCCATATCGGAAGCAAGCTTCGATGTATCGATTGCTTGTGCCATATATCTCATTGACAAATTTGCATTTGTGGAAATTGCCGCCATAGCAGACTGGAACTCGCCAAGGGCATATTCCCTTGTTTCAGCAACGCCTGATCCGGGTAATATGTCGTGGAAGTGATTGAACAGGATCTTTCTCCATGCACCTTCAAAGCTTTCGTTTTTCTTCGGTGCCCCTGCTCTGTCATAGGCAAGAGCAGCCAGCATTTCCGACTCATACATTCTGTCCTCGGCAATTCTGTTTGACATTTTGATCTTTGCCTGTGATGTATAGCATCCTGTAAATAAGAAATTAAGCTCACCCTGTCTTACAGGAAGGCTTTCCCTTACCGTCTCAAGCGCCTTGAAAAAGGCTGAATATGTGCTGAATTTTACATTTGGCATAATGGGCCACTGTGAAATTTCAATTATTTTGTTGATATCCCTTCTTGTAGGTCCGCCGCCATGGTCTCCCACACCGTACACAAAAAGGAAATCCTTGATTCCGTTTCTTTCACATAATTCGGGAAGCTTAAAAAAGGCATCCGAGCTTACCGATCCGTTATACCAAAGCGGATCCCTCCATACAAGCAGCTCCGATCCGTTTCTTGCCCTCCATACATATGCCGGATTTTTAGGGTTTTCAATATTACCTCTGCAGTGGTAATAATACTTTACACCGCCCTTACTGCAGATCTCGGGCACTGAAATATTATGTCCAAAGGTATCGGGCTCGAAATCCAAATTAAGACCATCACCGTCAATATCAAGGAGCCTTGAAAGATATCGCTTGGTATATAATATATGTCTTGCAAGGGATTCTCCGCTTGGCATATTCTTGTCCGTCTCCACCCATGTGGAAGCGGTGATCTCAAATCTTCCCTCTTTTACATACTTTTTGATCTCATCAAGCATTTCGGGAGCATAATCCTCAATTATCTTAAAGGTTGAAGCTTGGGATTGACCAAATGTAAACTCGGGGTATTCCTTCATAAGATCAAGGACTGTTCTGAAGGTATCGACAGTTAACGCCGCGGTTTCCTGATATCCCCACATCCAGTTCATATCTATATGTGCATGTCCAACGCAGTGTACGGTATATGATTTCGCGTCCTCGGATATGCCCATGAGGATCTGCTCTGCCTCCATGCACACCTTATTGGTCAAAGCCCCCTCCGTCTCCAACGCCTGCGCCAAAACATCCGCGCTTTTATGTATGATCTCATCATATACATTGTTTTTCATGGCGGAAAGCTCTGCGGAAAACTCAAGCTCCGACAGTATTCTTTCCGTATATGCCGATCTGTTGGCTTTGCTTTTCAGCTTATTTATTTTATTAAAAACTGTCATACCTGCTCCTTTTTCTATTTTTATGTTTATTTTATCAGTCTTTTGTAAAAAGCTATTACAATTTAAAATAGTGCAAAAAACCGCAAGGGAAATCCCTTGCGGTTCTTGGGAAAATCCTTGTTAAAGTGATTTAAACAATAGGATTTTGCGTTTTTTATTAGCCAAGTCTTGCCTCGAGAGCAGCGAGTTCCTCATAAAGCTCTGCAGGAACATGATCGCCAACCTGAGCGTAGAATTCCTTGATGTTTGCAACGTCTTCCTTCCATGACTCAACGTCGATTGTAAGAAGCTCCTTGATTGTATCAAGAGTTACATCCTCAAGTCCTTCAATGTTGATGTCCTCAGCCTTAGGAACGTATCCGATAGCTGTCTCAACTGCATCAACCTCACCTGCGCAACGAGCAAGGATCCAGAGAAGAACTCTCATGTTGTCGCCGTATCCGGGCCAAATGAAGTGTCCTTCAGCGTCGGTTCTGAACCAGTTTACGTGGAAGATCTTGGGAGCGTTGGGAATAACCTTACCCATGTTGAGCCAGTGCTTGAAGTAGTCACCCATGTTGTATCCAACGAAGGGACGCATTGCCATGGGGTCACGGCGTACAACACCTACTGCGCCTGAAGCAGCTGCTGTTGTCTCAGAAGCCATGATGGAACCAACAAATGTTCCGTGCTGCCAGTTGAATGACTCATATACAAGGGGAGCAGTCTTTGCACGGCGTCCGCCGAAGATGATTGCAGATACGGGAACACCCTTAACGTTGTCAAATTCAGAAGAGAGGCAGGGGCAGTTCTTTGCAGAAGCTGTGAATCTTGAGTTGGGGTGAGCGCCGCAAGTGGACTTGTCCTTCTTGTCGTACTTTGTGCAGTCCCAAGGATTGCCCTTCCAGTCAATCGCATTGCCGGGTGTAGGAGGATTGTTGTCAAGTCCTTCCCACCATACTGTATTGTTCTCTGTGTTGTGAACTACGTTTGTGAAGATTGTATCACGCATTGTTGTGTAAAGCGCGTTGGGGTTGGACTTGAGGTTTGTTCCGGGAGCAACGCCGAAGAATCCGTTTTCAGGGTTTACAGCATATACTCTGCCGTCTTCCTTGTTAACTCTGAGCCATGCAATATCGTCACCAACTGTCCATACCTTGTATCCCTTGTTGCGGTATATTTCGGGAGGAATGAGCATTGCGAGGTTGGTCTTTCCGCATGCAGAGGGGAATGCAGCTGTGATGTACTTAACCTCTCCGTTGGGATATTCAAGACCGAGGATAAGCATATGCTCTGCCATCCATCCTTCCTTGCGTCCGAGGTAGGAAGCAATACGGAGTGCGAAGCACTTCTTTCCGAGAAGTACGTTTCCGCCGTATCCGGAGTTTACAGACATAATTGTGTTGTCCTGGGGGAAGTGTGTGATGTATCTGTTCTCTTCGTCAAGATCTGCCTTTGCGTGAAGTCCCTTGATGAAGTCTGCGCTGTCGCCAAGTGCGTCAATTACGTTCTTGCCTACTCTTGTCATGATGATCATGTTGAGTACAACGTAAATTGAGTCTGTAAGCTCGATACCGATCTTTGCGAAATCAGATCCTACGATACCCATTGAATAAGGAATAACATACATTGTCCTACCCTTCATTGAGCCTGTATAAAGAGCGTTGAGCTTTGCATACATCTCATTGGGATCCATCCAGTTGTTGATGTTTCCGGCTTCTTCCTTTGTGGGAGTACAAATGAAGGTTCTGCCTTCAACTCTTGCAACGTCGTTTACTGCTGTTCTATGGAGATAGCAGTTGGGAAGAATTTCCTGGTTGAGCTTGATGATCTCGCCTGTTGAACAAGCCTCTGCACGAAGAGCCTCTGTCTGCTCATCGCTTCCGTCGATCCAAACGATCTTATCGGGCTGAGTCATTGCAGCCATTTCATCAATCCAAGAGTTGACATACTTGTTGGTTGTTAATGATGCCATAATGTGTTACCTCTACTTTATAATTTATTTGTTTCCAAATTATTGAAACATTCTTTGTCGAATAAATGATACCACAATTTTCTGAAAATTTCAAGTACCTTTTATAATTTTTTCAATTTTTGCCTTTATTTTTTTCAGCTTGTATTTATGTCTCCTCATACAGCCTGTCCGCAATTTTTACAAACTCCGAAACAGAGAGCTTTTCCCCTCTCACTGTGGGTGAAAACCCAAGCTCCTCTATAATGGACGTCATTTTTTCCTTTCCTATATATGTAAACTCCGAGCAAAGCGAATTCACAAGAGTTTTTCTTCTTTGGGCAAACGCACCCTTTATCACTCTTTTCAAGGTCTTTTCGCAAATTGCTTTTACAGGCTTTTCTTCATACATGTCAATTCGTATCACCGCAGAATCAACCTTTGGAGCGGGATAAAAGCATCCCGAATTTACATTGAAAAGCTTTTTGGCGCTTCCATAATAAGCTATCATGGCGCTAATAGCTCCGTATTCCCCTGCATCCGAGTGAGAACACAGTCTGTCCGCAACCTCCTTTTGCACCATTACCGTTATGCTCTTTACTCCCGTTTCTCCCTCGATCAGTGACATAAGTATGGGAGTTGTAATATAATACGGAAGATTTGCGCAAACTCTGACGCCGCTGCAATGGGAAAATTCCTCCTCCACAAGCTTTTTTATATCGGTTTTCATTACATCCCCATTGATCACCTTGACATTGTCGAACTCGGACAGAGTACGCTCAAGAACGGGGATCAGCGTTGTGTCGATCTCCACTGCAATCAGCTTTTTAGCCCTTATCGCAAGCTCCCTTGTAAGCACACCGATTCCGGGGCCTATCTCAATTACACCTTCGTCTTCCGCTCCTGTTCCCTCATCTGCAATACGCTCAACGGTCTTACGGCTTATGAGAAAATTTTGTCCGTATTTTTTCTTCGCAAATATTCCGAACTCCTCCATCAAGTCCTTTATTTGCGCCATATTGGTCAGATCCATATTTACCACCTTAATATTTTTTTAAATCATCTGTTGACAAATTGTTTATTTTATGTTATACTCACATGGCAACCGATATTCTGCTGGTGTAGCACAGTCGGCAGTGCAGCTGATTCGTAATCAGCAGGTCGTGCGTTCAAGTCGCATCACCAGCTCCATAAAAAACGGCATTTCTTTACGATCTGCCGTTTTTCTTTTTATCTTTAATAGGAATCTTGAAACAGATTTCCTTCAAGAAGCCCCACTGTTATAGAGTATAGCTCCCCCTGCAGCCGCGGGCTTCTTAGTTAAAGTCAGCTCTCACAGGCTTACTGTAATAGGTATAATACGCCACAAGCTTTCTTTCCCTGCCATCATGCATGAGATCCGCTCCCTGTATGATGACCCCGTCGCCGCT
>SVUF01000065.1 GCA_015063395.1 Oscillospiraceae bacterium | reverse complement strand
CGACCCTTGCCCACATCGAACCGAAGGCTCTTATCTTTCTGATCCTTTCGGGATTTGCCACGGGAGCTTCTTGGATATGCTATTTCAAGGCACTTTCCATGGGGGACATCAACAAGGTCGTTCCCATCGACAAATCCAGCACAATACTTACCGTTCTCCTTGCCATCATTTGCTTCGGAGAGACGTCAAATCTCGTCATTAAGCTGATCGCAACTGCCATTCTTGCGCTTGGAATTTTTCTGATGGTAGAAAAGAAAAATAATACTGCACAAGCGCAGGGGCGGTCTTGGATGATATACGCAGTTCTCGCCGCAGTATTTGCCGCACTGACCTCAATTCTCGCAAAGTTGGGCATCTCGGGTGTAGAATCTAATCTTGGAACTGCCATTCGAACTTCCGTTGTTCTCGTTCTTTCTTGGGGTATCGTTTTTACCCGCAAGAAGCACACGGGACTTCGCACCATTGATAAGAAGGAGCTGCTGTTTATCTGCCTTTCGGGTATTGCGACGGGTGCGTCTTGGCTCTGCTATTACTATGCGATAGGTCACGGCGACGTGAGCGTTGTCGTTCCGATAGACAAGCTCAGCATTCTCGTAACGGTTGCCTTCTCTTACATTGTCTTCAAGGAGAAGCTTTCAAAGAAAGCTTTCCTCGGACTTACGCTTATGGTGGCGGGAACGCTGCTGATGGCGTTCTTTAAATAACATAAAACTAAAATGCCGCTTTGGAATCCTACGAAACCTCAGCGGCAATTTTGATTTTATTTGACTTTTGAAAAATGACTAATCATCCGTTTCAACCTCTCGGCATATTGGAATATATTTGACTATTTTTCAAATCTGTCATGTCCCCACCAATCAGGAATCAATTCTTTGAGTTTTACTGTTTTTTTAGTTTCGAGGTCAAGAAGGATCTCAATCTCTCCGCTATCCTTGTCCAACTGCATCATATACTCACGGCAAGCGCCACAGGGAGACCCCACCCTGCCGTCAGGCATAACTGCCACGACCTTATCGATCCTGCTCTCACCGTTTGTAATCATATTGGCAATTGCATTCCTTTCTGCACACATACCAAGTGTTGATGCAGTATCAATGCAAACTCCAACATAAATATTTCCTTGCTTCGTAAGAATGGCGGCAGCAACACCGCCTGCGTCTATAAACGGTGAAATCCTTCGTCCGTTTTGTACTTTAACCGCCTCATTATATAATTTGTTCCACATAATACCTGCCTCGTCAAATTACGATTTCTCCGTGATTTCATGTTATTTTTTCTTGTAACTCACCTGTTAACTTTGCTTCTTAACCTATAACACACCATACAACCAGCACCTTTATTCCTACTCGAAATAACCGCCTGCCACTCGTGTCCGTTTTTACAAAGCCACCATGCTTTTTTATTTGATCCGGGCATAAACTCTGATGGGGTTAAATTTCCATTTTTAGTTGGATGCCATTCAGACGCAAGAAGCGGATTTAATGTTGCCAAATCATTATATCCTTTTAAAACCAATTGATTAGCACAGTATGGACAACCATTACCGCCGTTTCTTACATTCACAGACTGTTTCCATTCATGTCCTTTATCACATAGCCACCATACTTTCTTATTGGTTCCCGGCATAACATCTCTCGGAGTTAATTCTCCATTTTTGCTTGGATGCCATTCAGCAGTCAATTCAGGATTTCGAGTAGAGAGATCATTAAATCCTACCAAAAGCTTTTGACCAGCGCAATATGGACAACCGCATCCGGCGCTTCGACTAGATATAGTAGCCTCCCATTCGTGTCCTCTATCGCATTGCCACCAAACTTTTTTGTCAGATCCACAGGTAACATCGGTAGCATTTATTTTATTTTTAGTTTGATGCCACTCTAAAGCAAGCGACGGATTTACGGTTGCCAAATCATTATATCCGACAAGAACTGCATGACCTGAGCAGATTGGACAGCCAATACCTTTACTTCTAATACACACCTTTGCTCTCCATTCATGCTTTTTATGACATAACCACCAAATAAATTTATTAGAATGTGCTGTAACATCTTGTGGCAATAAATTACCGTTTTTAGTTGGATGCCACTCCAAAGCAAGAGACGAATTTACAGTAGCCAAATCATTATATCCAATAAGAACTTTATGGCCAGAACAGATTGGACAACCTACACCATCTTTCCTGCTATTGATAACAGCCTGCCACTCATGCCCTTTACTGCACCGCCACCAAACCTTTTTATTTGAATGCGAACTAATATGTTCAGGAAGCAACGTTCCGTTTTTGGTAGAATGCCACTCTTTTGCAAGTTCAGGATTTACTGCAACCAAGGAGTTTTCTTTTTCTGTTTTTATGTATTGGTCGTATATTTTATTTCTATCTCTTGCAATATCAATATCTATATTAAATGTATTCTGTAATATAAAAGAAATACGATTCATTAATTCTTTTAAGGTTTTAGTTAACTCAATATCATTTGCTCTAGGGGGTGAATATATAGTATATTCGTTAATATCGCCCACAAGTTCTCTAACCCTAATGAGCTTTATACCGAGTTTATCAAGCTTTTCTTGCTTGCGTTTTTCACGTTGTTCGGCTTTCTCCCCTTCATGAAAAAATGCACCATCATACTCTATGCCTATTTTGTACTCTGGTAAATAAACATCTATTTCAGTTTTAGAATCTAACATATAGCGATTATATGCTGTTGTTAACTGACGAAGATAGAAAAAAATAGCTTGTTCCGGAAAACTTGTTTTAGATTCACCAAAACATTTAGGACATCTATTTCCATTTCTTCTATGAGCAACAGATGTTTGCCACTCGTGCCCTCTTTCACATTGCCACCAGACTATTTTATTTGAACCAGGAACAACATCTTTCGGTGTTAAAGCTCCATTTTTGGTAGGATGCCATTCTTTTGCAAGGTTAGGCATAACTGTTGCAAGATCGTTGTATCCAACAAAAACCTTTTTTCCTATGCAAATCGGACAGTTGTTTCCATTACCCCGATTTGATATTTTGGCATTCCACTCATGACCTTTTTCACATTTCCACCAAACATTGTTACCATTTCCAATAGTAACCTCTGTAGGCTTTAGCTCTCCGTTTTTAGTAGGATGCCACTGCAATGCAAGGTCAGGTCTAATTGTAGCTAAATCATTAACACCAGCAACAACTTTATGTCCCGAACAAACCGGGCAACCAACACCACTATTTCTACTATTGACTGGTGCTTCCCATTCGTGCTTTTCGTCTTTGAGGCACTTCCACCATACTTTTTCAGAAGAATTGGGCGTTATATCGTGTGGAGTTAGAATTCCATTTTTGGTTGGATGCCATTCGCTTGCCAAAATTGGATTTCTTGAAGCAAGTGATCCTCGCTTTGCTATAATACTATTTCTTTTTGTTATTGCACGTTGTTGTTTTGCACACTCAGGACACCCACGTCCTCGAGTTCTTGTATTTGGAGTAGCCTCCCACTCATGTCCTTTCGCACAAACCCACCATATTTTTATAGCTGATCCATACGATATACTTTGTGGTGTAAAATCTGAATTTTTTGTAGGATGCCATTCAACGAGAATTGCCGGATTATACTCCGCTAACGATATAAATTTCTTTTTTTCAGACATAGACGTTTTTCCTCATTATTACCTCTCCTAAAATGTATTGTCTTTTTTATAAGATAATACAAGATTTCCATTCTCATTCTCTGCTTTGACAAGCTCAAAGCTTGTAAGATCTGAATCCATGAAGAGCGGCTTTGAGTCCTTCCCTGCAATCACAGGGGCTACAACGAGGCTTAGCTCGTCCACTACGCCCGCTCTCGCAAACGCACCGTTAAGGATACTGCCGCCCTCAAGGAGTAAGCCCTCACATCCGATGATATTCTTCAGCTTGAACAATGCAAGCTCCACATCAATGGATGTCTTTCCCGCGAAAATATAGGGAATCTCCATAGCCTCAAGATATCCGAGATAACGCTCATCAACGTCCTCGGACAGTACCTCGATGATCTGCGCACCGTCATACCCCGGGTCTGCATCGGGATCAATGATCCTGTTGGATCTCCAACCAAGCTTGCCATGAGTATCAAAAGCCACGGCATAAAATCCGCAAAGCTCGTCCACGATATAATCCATTTTTGCATGATTATCGTGACGCACGGGCTTATATTTGCTCAAATCGGGATACCACCCGCCTGTAAAGCTTCCCTCCATTGTAACGCGTCCGCAAATAAATCCGTCTTTTTTTCGCTGACGGTTGATCTTATAATATATTTCCGTTGCCTCGGCACATTCCTTCTGAAACAAGAAATCGCCGGTGACCTTACCGTCAATGGACATCACCATATGGCAAATTATATACGGTCTTTTCATTTTGTTTTCCTTACCTTTATTTTTCTTTTTGTTGCTTCAAAGCTTGCGTTTACAAGGAATTCCAAAGCATCAGCGGTAACATCGGGCAACAGAACCGAGATCCAATGGAGCTTGTTCATGTGGTATGCAGGATATACTCCCTCAGATCTGTCAAAGGAGCCGAACAGCTCAAGGGGCAGCTTAAGGTTGACAACATCAATGACCTCGTCCGAATCAAACCCAAACTTGCGGCGCGGCACCTTCATTACAATGGCAAACCATTTACGGTTGTCACCGTGTCTTAAAACTGCTGTTTCAAAATCCTCCTCAAAGGGATAATCAGGCTCGGTACTGTATGTTGTTTGGCAATACTCAAGAAATTCCTGCTTTGTCATATCATCACTCCAATTCTCTTGGCATTTCACCGTAATTAATTCTTCTTGCAAACTTATTCCGACAAATGAATTATATCACAAAACATACAAATATTCAACATTAAATTCTTGAAATAAGGAAAGGTTTATGATATACTGAAAGATAATATAATACACGGCAATTATGTACCATTTCATATACCCCCATGTTTATTAAATATTTGACTTTTACCGTTTTGATGGTATAATTTATTCAGATAGCTATGAAGGAGGCTTTTATGAACGGAGAAATTGAACAGATCAGCAAAATTGTAATTTGCGCAAGAAAAGCTCTTTATGAAAATTCCGGAATAAGCTTTATACCACGGGACTTTATCAGATCCATACGATTCAGATTTTTGCCAAAATTCTTTTCTAAAATTGCGGATTCTGTGGAAAATTGGTTTGAAATTTGTAAAAATCGGGGGCTGATTGACATTAAACTTATAGTTCCCCTGTCCACAAAAGAGCCTCATTTACTCGGCTTTTCCAACATGTCACAAGCATCGATCCTGTGTATTTGGAAAAACGGCAAGAGTTCATGCTTCACGCCCGTATGGACATTTCGTAACAAGCTTATGGTCTGGGATGTTGTTTATACCGAGAAAAAAATGCCTCAGCTTTTCAAGCCCCAAGTAGATTTTTGCGAAAACAAAGAAGAGTTTGCCGCAGTTCTTTCCGAAATCGAAGCATTTTCCAATGATATTGGCTTCCCTGCTTTTGCGGATATTTTTCAAAAAGCACGTAATACACTTTTGTTCTCCCACTGTACTGAACAAATAAAAGACCCTCCGCCCCTTCCCCAAGAGCTTTTAAATATTTATTATGCCGTGGAAATTGCAGATGTATTCGGCGCCATGGGTTCGTGGAACGATTCACCTGCCTACTATGCAGAAAAAACGGGAAGACTGCGGGAATACAACAAATTGTCCGAAAAGCTTCTTTATCAAATCCGTTATCATCTTATATATGCCACGAATCAATGCTGGAAATAAACCTTATTCTAATATAAAACCCAAGGAGAAAAAATATGAACGAGATCAAATGTCCAAAATGCGGAGAGCTTTTTCAAATTGATGAGTCCGGATATGCCGCAATTTTGAAGCAGGTCAAGGACAAGGAATTTGAAAAAGAAAAGCAGATACAGCTTGAATTAGAGCTTAATAAAGCTGCCATTGAGCATAATGAATGTCTTGCAAAAAAGGACCAAAGGATCAAGGAGCTGGAAAATCAGCTTCAGCTAAACAAAAAGGATGCTCAAATGGATCTTGCAAACGCCCTCAACGCTTCAAATACAGATCATCAAAAAAAGCTTATTGAAATGGAACGAACCATCAAGGAGCTTGAAGCCAAGCTTCAGATCTTCAACAACACCAAAAGCTCCGAAATTGAGCTTGCTGTTTCCAAAGCCCTCGATCCCTTGAAAAAGCAACTAAACGAAAAGGATGATAAGATCGCAGCTCTCATCCACCGCGTTGAGATCAGCGAAAAGGAGCAGGAGCTTGCTGTCTCCAAGGCTGTACAGGAAAAGGACGGCATCATTTCCGAAAAAGAAAAACAGATCATTCAGCTTTTTGGAACCATTGACTCAAACAAGCAACAATATGAGCTGAAGGAAAAGCAAAATACGGAAAACTATGAAAAAAAGCTTCAGGAAAAGGAAGAGCAGATCGAATACTATAAGGATCTGAAAACAAGACTTTCCACTAAGCTTATCGGAGAGACTCTCGAACAGCATTGCTTGATTGAATTCAACAAGCTTCGGGCAACGGGCTTTCAAAATGCCTACTTTGAGAAAGACAATGATGCAAGGACGGGCAGTAAGGGCGACTTTATTTTCAGGGATTTCGGCAGTGACGGTACTGAATATATTTCCATCATGTTTGAAATGAAAAATGAGGCTGACCAAACAGCTACCAAAAAGAAAAATGAGGACTTTTTCAAGGAGCTTGACAAGGACAGACGCGAAAAGAACTGCGAATATGCTGTTTTGGTTACCCTGCTTGAAGCAGACAACGAGCTTTACAACACAGGAATTGTAGACGTATCCTACAAATATCCCAAAATGTATGTTGTACGCCCTCAATTCTTCATTCCGATTATTACACTTTTGAGAAACGCCGCCTTGAATTCTCTTGAATACCGTCAAGAGCTTGCCTTGGTTAGAAGTCAGAACATTGACATTTCAAATTTCGAAAACGATATGAATGACTTCAAAGAAAAATTCGCAAGAAACTATAGGCTCGCAAGTGAAAAATTCAAAACAGCCATTGAGGAGATCGACAAAACCATCAGTCATCTTCAAAAAACCAAGGACGCTCTTTTGTCCTCTGAAAACAATTTGCGCCTTGCCAACAATAAGGCAGAGGATCTTACCATCAAAAAGCTTACAGCAAACAATCCAACCATGGCAAAAAAGTTTGCCGAGCTTGAGAATAAATCCGATACATAACAAAAATCAAAAAAAGATACCCGAAACTGTTTCGAGTATCTTTTTTATTTTATAGGGAATTGCTCTGTTCTGAAGTAAATACATTTTAAAATATACCCTACATGGACCAGCTCCAATTGCCCTTTTCCTTAAGCTCCCAATGTGCATCCTCTTTTTCCTCGGGCATCTTCAGCGAGGTCACTTCTGCCAAAAGGGTCTTTACCGTATTTACGCCTGCGGGAGAAATGGAATAGTACACCCATTTGCCTTCCCTTCTACAACCAAGAAGCCTTGACATATAAAGTACCGTGATATGATGGGTCACCACCGACTGAGAAAGCTCCATCAGCTCTGAAAGCTCTGTCGTTGTTTTTTCACCGCTTTGCAAATGCCTCAGTATTTCAATTCTGGTCGGATCGCCCAACGCTCTGAATACCTCTGCAATCTCCTTTGAGCTTTTCATGATGCCCTCCTGATTGTTTTCTCACCTACAATATATCACACTTCTCCGCTCTTGTCAACCTTTGGTGTTTTATGTACTTTTTCACCGCAGTTCGTTTTAGTAAACTATTTTGAAAGTATGGCTTTGTCATCCCCAAACTTACTTCCGCTGGAGTCCTCAAATAATTTGAGGAGCTGTTCAATTGTCAGCTTTTGCTTCTTTTCTCCGCTGATATCAAGTGCAATGTTTCCCTCATGCATCATGATGAGACGGTTGCCGTATTTTATGGCATCATGCATATTGTGGGTGATCATAAGAGTAGTGAGCTTATTTTCAGTTACGATCTTATTGGTAAGATACAGTACCTTTGCCGCCGTTTTAGGATCAAGTGCGGCTGTATGCTCATCAAGGAGAAGAAGCTTTGGTCTATTCAGTGTTGCCATCAAAAGTGTTACTGCCTGTCTTTGTCCTCCCGAAAGAAGTCCGACCTTTGTTGAAAGTCTGTTTTCAAGACCAAGCTCAAGGGTTGACAGCAGCTCCTTATATTTTTCCCGATCCCCTCTTTTAACTCCCCAAACAAATTTTCTTTTTATTCCCCTTCTTGAAGCTATCGCAAGGTTTTCCGCAATTTCCATGTCGGGTGAGGTTCCCCTCATGGGATCCTGAAAAACACGTCCGAGAAATTTTGCTCTTTCATGCTCGGGCATGCCCGTCACATCAATTCCGTCAACCTCGATCTTTCCGTAATCGGGCTTCCAAACTCCTGCAATTGCATTGAGAAGTGTGGATTTTCCCGCACCGTTACCTCCGATGACAGTTACAAATTCTCCGTCCTCTATTGTAAGATCAAGACCGCATAACGCAGTTTTTGCATTTACAGTACCGGGATTGAAGGTTTTTTGAAGGTCCGTTATTTTAAGCATCCTGACCACCTCCGTCAATTTCCTTCATCGGCTTTTTCTTTTCAATATATAATGGCTTTTGCTTCGTAAAATACTCCTTTTTCAAATAGGGTATTGCAAGGAACAGCGCAACTATTATTGCAGAAAGCATCTTCAAAAAGTCCGTTTTCAGTCCGAGCAAAATAACAAAATTGTAGATTATATAATAAACCACACCTCCGCCCACAACACCGATAAGGCTGACAACAAAGTTTGGCTTGATCCTCAAGGACACTGAAAGTCCAATGAATATTGCCGCAAGTCCGATGACAATTGCTCCCCTGCCCTCATTGATGTTTGCGGAGCCCTTATACTGTGCAAGTAACGCTCCTGAAAGAGCAACGATACCGTTGGATATTGCAAGACCAATGACCTTGTTTTTCTTGACATTTACACCTTGAGCGCGGCTCATGTCGGGGTTGTCCCCTGTAGATTTCAGTGTCAATCCTATCTCTGTATAAAAGAACAGCCAAAGAACGATTATCAGCATTACAATTATAATTGCCGATGCAACGATGGCAAGGGGATTGTCGCTCATATTTAAAATAAGCTTATAATCCCTTGAGCTGATCTGTACCAAGGATCTGCCGCCAAGGATGGTGAGGTTTATTGAATAAAGCATAAGCTGAGTCAAGATTCCCGCAAGTATTGCAGGAATTCCAAGGGCTGAATGTAAAAGCCCCGTCACTGTTCCCGCAATCATTCCTGCAAGGAAAGCTGCGATCAAGCTAATCCACGCAGGCACGCCATTTGATATCAACACCGCGCAGACACACATGCCCGTACAGATCGATCCGTCCACGGTAAGATCCGCAATATCAAGTATCTTATATGAAATGTAAACACCGATCGCCATTATTCCCCAGATCAGCCCCTCAGCCACTGCTCCGGGTAATGCATTCAAAAATACCATTTTGACCTCTCCGTCAAATTTCGGGAACTGTTATCCCAAGCTTATCACAAAGCTCCTTGTTGTAAACAACGGAGGGCACAAGGGTCTTGATTTCAATATCGGAAACCTGCTTTGTTCCAAGGAGGATCTCTGCCGCCATTTTACCTGTTTCTCTGCCAAGCTCATAATAATCAATTGCGAGGCTTGCGTAGCATATAGATCCGCCGTAGCTTGTAAATACAGGAACGTTTTTGTCATTGCAAATAGTGCCGACAACAGTGTCATTGTCCGCTACCGTATTATCGGAGGGAACATAAATTGCCTTACATTCACTTGCCGCTGAATTCGTGATCGCTTGAAGCTCTGTTGCAACATCGGAGAATGTATACGCCTCAACAACAACTCCCTTTGCCTCAAAAAGAGCCTTAACCGCATTATACTGTACCAATGAGTTGGATTCGTTGGCACAATATATTACACCGACCTTATCCCCTTCAACAAGACCAAGGGTATCGATCATCATCTGCGCCTGCTCTGCAAAAGGAACTGCATCCGATGTTCCTGATACATTTGAAGGAATTCCGCTTTTGAATGTGTCATTATAGTCTGTAACAGATGTTCCGAGAACGGGAATTTTGCTTGTTGCTTCTGCCGCAGCTGTTAAAGAGGGCGTTGCATTTGCAAGTATGAGGTCAACATTCTTTGCTGTAAATGTGTTGATGACTGTTGAGCAAAGCTGAGGTTCTCCCGCAACCTGTGTGAGATATTCAACCTTTTTGCCTTCCTTTTCCATAGCCTCATCAAGAGCATCTATAAATCCCTGTGTTGCCTTGTCCAAGGACTCATGCTCCATAAGCTGACAAATACCTACTGTGTAGTCTGCTCCGCTTGTGCAGGCTGACATTGATGTGCATACACCGATACCAAGAACCAGTGCAAGTACGAGAGAAATGACTTTTTTCATAATTAAGTCTCCTTTAATAAAATAATTTTTATTTTTTACGGCTTTTGCCGCTAAAATCATTAACCAAATGAGACTCTTGATCGGCTGTACACATTTTTGTTTCTAAAACAAAAAATCCCTGTTCATTTACACTAAGGTAATGAACAGGGACAGTCATTTCATATTGACCGTGGTACCACTCTGCTTCACTCTTTTCTCACAAAAAGAGCCTCATTAGGTGCTAACACACCCATTAGCGATGTAACGGTCGCACCCGACAGACCTACACAATCCACGGATCTTCAATCTGCAGCTTACGGAATGAATTCACCGAATATGTGATACTGCTTCGCACCAAACAGCAGCTCTCTGAACCACAATCAACGGGTACTGGTTTCCGCTCAAACGCTTTTATGGTTGGGATTATAGCACATCATTTTCCATTTGTCAATATTATTTTAAAAATTTATACATATTTTTTTGTTTTTTATATCTCCGGGATCTCAATATCAATTTCCTTACCGATACGTGCTGATTTGATGATTCCGTCGATTATAGCCTGATTGTAGAGAATCTCCGATGTGGGAACGGGTGCTCCTGTGCCGTTGTGAATGGCATCAAGGAAGGATCTGATCTTATTGTAGAAAAGTCCGTGAGGAACTGCTCCGCAAAGAGGAATTTCTGTCTTCACCTGCTTACCCGCAACATCATGATACAAAGTCATAGGACCTCCAACAGATCCGTTCCAGCACTCTGTTGAAGGAATTCTGAGAGCTCCCTTGGTTCCAAGTATCACTGTATCACCGGGAGTATCAAGGTGCATAGCCCATGAAATACGGAAATCAAGAATGATATCACCCTCAAGACGCACAAACGCCGCCGCAAAATCCTCAACATCAAAACGTGCCGCATCGGCAGGGTTATTGTAAAGTGGATTGGTTCCAAAGAAGTTGGAAACATATCCCGAGGCTGTCAGGGGCTTTGGATATCCGATTGCGTTGAGGACCATGTCAAGAGAATAGCATCCGATATCTCCCATTGCTCCGATTCCCGCTGTTTTGTCCTCAATGAATGTACTGTTGGGAATTCCTCTTCTTCTTCCGCCGCCTGTCTGGATATAGTATATCTTTCCAAGCTCGCCGCTTTCAACGATCTTTTTGATCATCTTCATGTTGTTGTCCATTCTGGGCTGGAATCCGATGGAAAGGATCTTTCCGCTCTTCTTTTCAGCTCTCATGATCTCCACTGCTTCCTCTGTGGTTACACACATTGGCTTTTCAAGAAGAACATTTACACCTTTTTCAAGGGCATATATAGTTGGATCAGCATGCTGACGGTTGTAAGTACAAATAGACACAGCGTCAAGCTCCTCATTGTCAAGCATTGACTTGTGATCGGGATAGCAACGAACGCCCTCCACACCGTAGTCCTTGAA
>SVUF01000064.1 GCA_015063395.1 Oscillospiraceae bacterium | reverse complement strand
CAACAAGCATCTTTGCATCCTCAAGATGAAGCTCGTTCTGTGTTGCGCAAGGAAGTGCCACATCGCACTTTACACTCCACACGCCTCTTCCCTCGTGATATTCAGCATTGGGACGGTATGTTGTATACTCTGTAAGTCTTGCTCTCTTGACCTCCTTGATCTCCTTGAGCGCAACAAGGTCAATGCCATCGGGATCATACACCCAACCTGTTGAATCAGAGCATGTTACAACCTTTGCGCCAAGCTCGGTCGCCTTCTCTATAGCATAGATCGCTACATTACCTGCGCCTGAAACCACCGCTGTCTTTCCCTTCAGCTCAGCTCCCTTAGTCTTGAAAAGCTCGTTTGTGAGATACAGAAGTCCATATCCCGTTGCTTCCTTTCTTGCAAGTGAACCGCCGTAGGAAAGTCCCTTTCCTGTGAAAACGCCCTCATAAACATCACGGAGTCTCTTATACTGACCGAACATAAATCCGATCTCACGGGCACCTGTTCCGATGTCTCCTGCAGGAACGTCTGTATCTGCACCGATGTACTTATAAAGCTCATTCATAAAGCTCTGGCAAAATGCCATGATCTCTCTGTCGCTCTTACCCTTGGGGTCAAAATCTGAGCCGCCCTTGCCCCCTCCTATGGGAAGACCTGTCAGGGAGTTCTTGAAGGTCTGCTCAAATCCGAGGAACTTGATGATTCCTTCATTTACCGAAGGATGAAGTCTGATTCCGCCCTTATATGGACCAATGGCGCTGTTGAACTGCACACGGTATCCTGTGTTTACATGCACCTGTCCCTTATCGTCAACCCACGGAACACGGAATTTGATTATGCGTTCGGGGTTTACAATACGCTCAAGAAGCGCATCGCGGCGGTACTTTTCCTCATTCTTTTCAACCACCACGCTGATGGATTCAAGAACCTCCTTTACCGCCTGGTGAAACTCGGGCTGTCCGGGATTCTGCTTTATTACCTGTTCAATTACTTCACTTACGTATGACATATTATTCTCCTATTTAAAAACATTGGTTTTATAAAATAAAACGAAAAGGCAGTCAAAGGTTCAACCTTTGACCGCCTTCGCCTTCTTTGCTATATTATACTCACACCTTGACGGTTTGTCAAGGTTTTTTCATCATTTTTTAGTCCTTTTAAAGATAAATGATCTAAACAGAGCCACATTGAGCGCCATAAAGAACACCGCAAAAATGATCATTGTAAGCGCAGGCTTCACGGGAGCCAGTGTTGCCAAGAACATCATTGGGAATCCAAGGACGATTGCAGGAAAATTCTGATACACAAGATTGTCCGACGCAGGAGTTTTGAAGTCTCTGTCAACCTCACGAAGCAGGATCACACCCGTGCTGGCAGTGCCTGTTAACATACCGAACATCATAAGGAACTGCTCCTGAGCATAATCGGGGAAAAGCTTTTTTGCAATAAGTCTATTGTATCCATAGGTTGCCAAAAGTCCTCCGGCAGCAAGAATAAGCAGCACTCCCCAAGAGCTTTCAAGAGTATCAAGTCTGATTGCCGCAACACCCGCAACGACCATTACATCAAAAAAGAAGTTGCTGAGTCGTGTCATCAAAAAATTGTTGGTGTATTTCTTCTTCATAATTCCCTTATTTCGAAGGAAATTCATTGAGATCTTAATGAGCGTACCCATAAGCACGCCGAGAAGAAAGTTGAAGCCGTAAATTACTGATTTCATACCGGGAAGAAGCGATCCGAGTAGAGCCATAAGACCGTATGTTGCAAAATACGCTATAAATATCAGTGCGATCTGAATGGTCATTTTATCAATGCTCTCCTGCATGGGAATCTCGTTCTGGGACTCGATCTTCTCTGTATGGAGGCTTCCGTCTTCACGGCTTGAGACCTTAAGTCTGCCTCTTTTTCTTGCAATATTAAGGTGAATTACTCCTCCAATGCTTGCGCTGAGGAATCCAAATGCGGCAATTGTAAGTCCAAAGCTTTTACCGCCTGCAAATCCAAACTGCGTTTCATAAATATTGCCGTAGTTGAGAGCCTGTCCCGTCCCCTGACCGTAGCCAAAGGGAAGAAGCATTCCTGCTGCAGGGAAAAATCCCTCGATGATCTGAGCCGCAATGAGCGTAATTCCAAATCCAACAATCGCTTGAAGCAGATATGTTGCCACTGTGGTCATTCCCGTATTTATGATTTCGCCCGTTCTCTGCTTTGTGATCCTTCCGCCGTTTGTTTTAAAGGCAGAGGCAATAAATCCAAGAGCAAGGGCATGATATGTAATTATTTCAAGATTATTGGTACCGTTTGATCCAAACAAAGCGGCATCAAACATCACTTCACCTGTGATCCACTTATATATTCCCGCAACGATCAGGAGTATGCCTCCGCCGAGGACCGAAGTGGGTATCAGCGAATTTTGTAAAATTTTTATTCCCTTCTTCAGTATATTGCCCACAAGTAAGCTTCCGAGCAAAACTGAAATGAGGATCATCCACCCCCAAACCTCAGAGTCCCAAAAATTCTCCATCTCTAACATTGTCTCCTTTTTTTATATTGTTATATCGGTGATAAATATTCACATATTTAAGAGCATTAAATCTTTTACCGCCCTTGATCTGATATATCTTATCCCCGTGATAAACATTGAGCTTGTTACGTCCCAAAACCGATACTGCAGAAACATCATCAAAACGGAATTCAAACCCCTCTGCCAAATGCGGTATTTCAACTCTGTCGCCGTAAAGTAATGAAACCGCACCTTTTTTTATCAAAACCTTCTTCTTATAAGGGATAACCTCACAAATATCAATTGTTTCAGTATAAATTGGCTGATCCGTCATTTCATTTACGTCCTGCCGGTTTATAAAACTGCATTGATAGTCATACCAATCTCCCACAAATTCAAAGGGAAACTCAAATCCCTCTCCCGTAAGACGCTTATCGGTTCCGTATTTTGTCTTTCTTCCGCATTTTTTGCACTCTATCATATTTCCGTGGCTTTCAAACTCCGCAAAACCGCAAAAGGGACACACATACATGGCTCTTTCAAGGTATTCGGCAGTTTTTCTGTGACGGAATTCTCCGTCTGCCACAGCTTCATTTACATAAAGTCCTTCCTTGATGACATTCATGAACTCGTCATCAGTATAGCCCTTGTATTCCTCGGGCTCAATTACACGCGCAACGTAGCTCCTCATGTTACCCCGTCTGACAACATCGCTCCATCTCGGGTGGACTCCGTATCCTCCTTCTATCCTATAAAGAAGCACGGGAAGTCCCAATTTTCTTGCAAGAGGTACTATCGTTGGGTTCATATACACAGTCTTACCGCTATATGTACGGTTGCCCTCGGGAGCAATTGCAATACTGCCGCCCTCATTGGCTACCTTTATACAGTTCATTATAGCTCTTACATCGGTGGTCTGCTTTTTTATCGGTATTGGGTTTACAAGAAACCTTATAAGACTTGAGACCCATCCTTTAGAAAAAATATCCTCGGACGCAACATAGTAAAGAATATCCTTAAATGACATTCCCACAAAAAATTGATCAAATGCCGTTTGGTGATTATAAAGTATCAGGTAGTTTCTCTTTTTATCCTCTCTGAATTTTTCCACCTTGATCCCGTATTTTAAAATGGAATACGGCTTCAAAAAAAGGCACACAAAATCTCTGACAAATTTGTGCCGAGGACTTATCCACCTTTTTTTCTTGTTGTTTTTACGTCCCATGTTTTTCTCCAATTGCAGTCATTTATATTTGTTCCAATAACACAATCCTTATAATTTTATCCCATTCACTTTAAAGTTACTTTAAACATGCAGTTTGAATGTTACAAAATGTACCATACACCCTTAAAACACCATTTGCACAAGGATCATATAGCACAATGTTCCCGAAATTATACTCGCAAGAGTGTTTTTTCGCCATAAATACACCGCTGTTACAGCTATAATTGATATAAGCTGTGGAAGCCACATGCCAATCTCTGTAAATGAGGTTGACTTCAGACAATACACAACAAGCATTCCCATTATCGCATATGGCAGTACTCTGCCAAGCTTTTCAACAATTTCAGGTGTTTTTCCGCCTCTTCCAAATATACCAAATGGCAAAAATCTTGTAATGGCAGTCACAAGAGCAATGATTGCCACTGTAAGCATAACCTTTTCGTCAGTCATTGTTCTTGACCTCCTTTTCCTTATATAAGCAAAGCATCAACGCGATCACAAGCATTGCAGGGATCAAAAAATGCTCCGATCCAAATACTGCAAGACATATTACCGACACACCAACACCGATGACTGCAGGCACTCTTCCCTTTTTGCCAAGCCACTGGTCAAGAAAAATTGTAACAAACAGTGCAGTCAGTGAAAAATCAATCCCCTCTGTGCTAAAGCTTATCAAGGATCCGATGACTACTCCCAATACAGTTCCCATGACCCAATATAGCTGATCAAACAGCGACACCAAAAAATAATAAAAGCCCTTGTCCTTTTTTGTTATCTCAGGATCGTCCATACACAAAAGCGAGTATGTTTCATCAGTCAGTGCAAATATCAGATATGGCTTATACCTTCCCGTATCCTTATATTTTTCTATCATCGATATTCCGTAAAATATATGCCTTGCGTTGACCATCAGTGTTGTCAGTCCGCTTGTCAGAATTGATGCTCCCGATGTGAGAAGCCCCACTGCAGCAAACTGCATTGAGCCTGCATATATGAATATACTCATCATTACGGCAAGTATGCCGTCAAATCCGCTTGATGTCAAAAGTATGCCAAAGCCCATGCCGAGAACCATATACCCTGTAAGCACGGGCAAGGTCAGCTTCAAAGCTTTTTTGGCAATATCAGATCTTTTCATTGTATAGCTTCCTTTTTTAAATAATCCCTCATATTGTACATCATTCCTTTTTTTATGTCAAGTATTATTAAAAGCTCTTGATTATACGAAGCTTTTGTGATATCATGTTCGGAGATACTATTTTACAAACGGAGAAATGATTATGATAGACCTTTTATCCCTTCACAAATATTTTTTGTCATCACACATAAAGCCCGGTGACACCGTTGCGGATTTTACAATGGGCAACGGAAACGATACTCTTTGGCTTTCCAAGGAGGTTGGACCCACAGGCAAGGTTTATTCCTTTGACATTCAGGAAACTGCTCTTATAAATACCCGCCAAAGACTTGTTGACAATGGAGCTTTCGAAAACTATGAGCTGATCCTTGATTCTCACAGCAATCTTTCAAAGCATATTGAGGGAAAGATCAAGGCAGGAGTATTCAACCTTGGTTATCTTCCCGGTGCTGACAAATCCAAAACCACCCTGCGCGAAACCACTGCAGTTGCAGTTCACGATGCCATTGAAAAGCTTGATGACGACGGAGTGCTTCTTGTCGCTGTGTATCCCGGACATGAGGAAGGAGCCCTTGAGGGCGAAATGCTCTATAATTCCCTTTCACAGTACAGCCGTTTTGTTTACTGCATCTCAAAGTTCCAGATCATCAATTCACCAACCTCTCCCTATTTCTTCCTTATTGAAAAAAGACAGCCAAAGGAGACAAAATGACCAATCTGCTTATTCGTAAATTTATTAAGGATCGAGAAAACACCTCCGACCCCAAGGTGCGCACTGCCTACGGTAAGCTGGCAGGTGTCACCTGTATTTTTGCCAATGTGATCCTGTTTATTATAAAGCTCATTGCAGGAACACTTCTCGGCGGTATTTCCGTTTCCATAATTGCCGATGCGGTGAACAACCTTTCCGATGCCTCATCGGGACTGATCAGCCTTATGGGCTTCCGTCTTTCAGAACGTCCAGCAGACCGCGAGCATCCCTACGGTCACGGCAGATATGAATACATCTCGGGACTGTTTGTGGCGGTATTTATTCTCGTCATCGGTGTTGAGCTTGCAAAATCGGGCATTGAAAGAATATTCTCTCCCGAAAAAAATGAGCTTTCATATATCACAATCGGAATTCTTACGGTTTCCATTATAATTAAGCTGTGGCTCGCTGTTTTCAACCGTAAGATTGGAAAGCTTATCTCGTCGGGCACTCTCATTGCCACTGCCGCAGACTCCAGAAACGATGTCATTTCTACTCTCTCGGTTCTTGTATGCACCGTTCTTTCAGCAGTGCTTTCCTTCGATCTTGACGGATATGCCGCTCTTGCCCTGTCACTTTTCATTCTTTACAGCGGCTTCGGTCTTGTGAAGGAAGCAATTGCTCCTCTTCTCGGAAAAGCCCCCGACAGCGAATTTGTAAAGCAAATCCAAGAAAAGATCCTTTCCTATCCCCATGTCCTCGGTATACATGACATGATGATCCATGACTACGGACCGGGAAGACTTTTTGGAAGCGTCCATGTGGAAATGTCCTCTGAGCTTGACATTTTTCTCGGGCACAACATAATTGATGAAATTGAGCGAGAGATCTACCGCGATTTCAACCTTACGATCAGCATACACTATGATCCCGTTGCCACCAACGACGAACGTATTCCCGAGCTAAAGGGTTTTATTTCCGAAAAGATCCACGCAGTTGAGCCCAACCTTTCCATTCACGATCTGAGAATAGTTGCAGGTCCCTTGCACACAAATGTGATCTTTGACTGCGTGATACCTTGTGAAAAAAAGATCAACCGCTCCGAACTAAAAAAATCCCTTTCAGACGCTGTTTCCGAAAGCTATCCAAACTACTACTGCGTCATTAACTTTGAAACAGACTATACAGGAACGATTTAACGGTTTTATATGTGAAAATGCGGGCTGTAAAAACTTACTTTTAGTTTTTACAGCCCCTTTTTGTTTTTTGTATAACAATTCCACGCTTTTTGAATATTATATACTAAAATATTTTTTCGGAGATCATTATGGATACAAAACACATTGAAAAAGCCGGTGTAAGAAAATTCGCTTCCATGAATTCCTCCACAGGCTTTGTTTCTTATTTTGACAATTACTTCAATTCTCTTTCATATCTTTATATTCTCAAAGGCGGTCCGGGTACGGGAAAATCATACCTTATGAACAGACTTGCCGATGAAGCTCGGCATATGGGCTACAGCATTACTTACTTTCACTGCTCATCCGACCCCGATTCCCTTGACGGAATTATTATAAATGAACTTAAAGTTGGGATGATGGACGGTACCGCTCCTCATACAAGGGATCCCAAATATCCCGGGGTTAAGGAGGAGATCATAAATCTCGGTGATTTTTGGCGCCGCGAAACTCTTCTTGAAAACAAAAACTCTGTAAAAAAGCTTTCCGATGAAAAATCCATATGCTATTCCAGAGCAATTTCCATGCTGAATATATATGACAAAGCATCATCGGAATGTGAAAAAACCGTTGGAAGATTTTTTGACCGAGAAAAAGCCTACAATATGTTTCTTCGACTTTTCAAAAACGCAAGATCCGATCACAAGCCGAGAGCTACCCCCTTTGTTTATGAGTCTCCGGGAATGAAGGGGATCTATACTGTTACATTTCCCAAGGGTACATCAATTTGCAAAATACCCGAATATTACGGTCTTGAATATTTGCTCACCGACACCGCAGTGGATGCTCTTTCCCGCCTTGGAATTACCCATGAATATTCATATTCTCCCTTCAGAAGCGGAAGGATCAATGCTCTTTATATTCCCTCGCTCCCTCTTGCCATTATTGCAGACAAGGACGAAAGCTACAGTGATGACATGAAGATCATCAACCCCAAGAGATTTATAAACACATCGCTTATAACAGCCTACAAAAAGGATCTTCGTGAGCTTTCCAAATCTTCATCTTATTTTATCGGCAGTGCCCTTGACTTTTTTGAAAAAATGAAAAAAATTCATTTTGGCATTGAGGACATCTATCTTTCCTCAATGGATCTCTATGCAAAGGAAAAATATTCCGACAATCTTATAAAAGCAATTCTTAAAAAGTGATATAATCCCCAAAGTAAGCCTTTCATTATATAGTCTTTTCTTAAAAATCATGTCAAAACAAGTTGACAAACCTGCTTTTTTGTGATATTATAGATTGGTTTAAGAAATGTTTCCATAGATCAAAGTATTACGTTCATACTGAAAGGAACTTTATAATGATATATAACACTATTTTGGAAGCCATCGGCAACACACCGATGATCAAGCTCAATCACCTTACCGACGGTGACTGCGCTGATATACTTGTAAAATTTGAAGGTCTCAATGTTGGAGGATCTATAAAAACAAGAACAGCCCTCAATATGATTGAGGATGCAGAGGCAAAGGGACTCCTTTCTCCCGCCACTGTAATTGTTGAACCCACAAGCGGAAACCAAGGAATCGGCCTTGCGCTTGTTGGCGCTGTCAAGGGATACAAGGTAAAGATCATCATGCCCGACTCTGTAAGCGAGGAGCGCAGAAAGCTTGTTGAACATTATGGAGCGGAGGTAATTCTTGTACATGACAACGGAAACATTGGTCTTTGCATTGAAGAATGTCTAAATCTTGCCCTCAAAATGAAGAACGAGGATCCCAATGTATTTGTACCTCAGCAATTTGAAAATCCCGCAAACCCCGAGATCCAAAGAAAAGGCACAGCAGCAGAGATCATTGCTCAGGTTGACGGACCTATTCATGGCTTTTGCTCGGGTATCGGCACAGGCGGCACCATTACAGGAATCGGAGAGGTGCTGAAGGCTCACAATCCCGATATGATAATTTGGGCAGTAGAGCCCGAAAATGCTGCGATCCTTTCCGGCGGATCCATTGGTACACATGTTCAAATGGGAATTGGAGACGGAATCATTCCCGACATTCTCAACCAAGAGATCTTTGACGGCGTATGCATCATCAAGGACGAGGAAGCCATCAAGACATCAAAGGATCTTGCCTCCAAGGAAGGAATCATGTGCGGAATCAGCAGTGGAACAAATGTTGCGGCGGCAATTAAGCTTGCAAAAATGCTCGGTAAAGGAAAAACAGTGGTTACAGTTCTTCCCGACACCGCAGAACGCTATTTCTCCACCCCTCTTTTTGACTGAAAAGGATCATACACAAAAAGCATCAAATAAAGCCATGTGCTTTAACTTGATGCTTTTTTGTTTTATAAGTCTTTGATTAAAAACTCCTTTACAAAAAATCGGCAAAGGTTAAATACCTCTGCCGATTTTTTATATAAACTGTTTATAAGGCTTTATTTATCCGAAATTACTTCTTCTTTTTCATAACAACGAATACAACTACGCCTGCCACTGCAAGAACAGCTACTACAATTACAGCAATTACAATACCTGTAATACCTGTATTGTTGGTCTCTGTCTCCGTAGGAGTTGTTGCAGGAGCCTTTGTATCAGCAGGTGTTGTTGTCTCAGGTGCTGTTGTATCAGCGGGAGTTGTTCCATCGGGTGTAACTGTTGCATCAGGTGTAACTGTTGTATCGGGGGTAACTGTTACGTCAGGGGTTACTGTTACGTCGGGAGTTTCTGTTACATCGGGAGTAGGAGTAGGAGTGGGTGTAGGTGTGGGCTCGTCCTTTTCTGTTCCTTCTCCGTATACCCAAATATCAGCTACAGCTGCCCAAGTGGTACGGTTCCAAGAAGTTATAACAACCTTGATGCTGTCAGCCTCAATTTGCTCCTCGGGCTCAACTGTCAAGCCGTCACCGGAAGCATCAATTGATCCGATCTTTGTTTCAACGCCGTCTTTAACTGCGTACACGTCATATGTACCCCAAACGTCGCCCTCATAGCCTTCAACAAAGTCGCCCTCGTACTTACATGAAACCATAACGCTTTCAAGCACTACTGTCTCTGCAAGTGTAACTGTTACGAACTGCTCAACATCGGGATTCCAGTTGCTTCCGCAGCAAGAATTGTTGTCTCCGTCAGTTACATTGAGGGGGCTATTGATGCCTCCGAATGATGTAAAGCCTGAACAGCTTGCATCAACAAGGAAAACGGATCCGTCCTCGTTCTTTGTGCCCTGCTGAACAAGGTCAAGGTCAAGAACTGCTCCGCCATAAGCATTTTCAAAATACACTGCAATATAGTTTTCACCTTCTTCAAAAAGGCTTATAAAATCCTGAAGATTTACATATGTATATGCACTGTCATTGTAAACACCGGGACCCATTGACCAAACTTCTGTTCCGTTGATGTAAACCGTGGGATGCTCATCATAGATGATATTCATTCCGATTCTTGAAATATCGGAAAGATCCTCGATTGTAAATGTTTTACGCATGAAGCAAGAGAAGTTGTTCCATGACATAGGTGTAATTGCGTTTGAGCCAAGTCCGAAGGGAGCAGTGCCGTCAAGCCATTCGTTGCCCTCATCCTCGCCCGTTGTCCAGCCTTCAGGTCCTTCCGCACCTGCGCCCTCGTACTCAAGATACTGCCAATCTGATTCTCTTGACACAAATTCCTTGGTGTCGGATGCGAAAACATCAACACAAAGAAGTGCGCTGAGGAGAACTACGCAAAGTACCAAAGATACTATTTTCTTCATTTTTTGTTCCTCCAAAATTATATTACGGCATAAAAACCGTTTAAAATTATTTCAAAACGGATTATATCATTTTATTCTCAAATTGTCAATCCTTGTTTTAAAAAATATGAGAAAATGTCAATTATTGTATTACATCTGTCAATTCAATTGCTCTTTTGCGGGTATTTTCTTTATCACCCTTTTATATATCCTTACAAAAAGGATCAATGTCACCGTAAGAGACATCACCTCTGCTATGGGAAATGAAAGCCATATAAGGTTCAGATCTCCAAGCTTGGAAAGTAAATATGCAACGGGTATAAGCACAACAAGCTGACGGGCTATTGAAACCACCATTGAATATATTCCCTGTCCAAATGCCTGGAACACCGAGCCAAGCACAATGCAAAATCCTGCAAACACGAAGTTTACACTGATGATCCTCATGGCTGTGCTTCCAAGAGCAATTACCTCGGGATCTGATTCAAACAGTCCGATGAGCTGTGCGGGAAATACCTGCATGAGAAAAATTCCAAGCGCCATTATTACAAGAACATAGCATATGGAAAGCTTTATTGTCTTTATAATTCTTTCGCGGTTTTGAGCTCCGTAATTATAGCCGAGAATTGGGATCATAGCATTATTGAAGCCAAAGGTGGGCATCAGAATAAAGCTCTGCAGCTTATAATACACTCCAAAAATGGTAGCTCCCACTGCTGACACACCCATGATTATTATATTCATAAGGTAAAACATTACGGAACCTATTCCTACCATTACAATGGACGGAATACCAATTGAATAAATGTTCTTTATGATCCTGAAGTCAGGCTTCATATCCTTGAAATTAAGCTTTATATCCTTGTTTACCCTTGAATTGAAAACAAAAGCAAGAATAAAGGCTACGATCTGCCCTGCTACAGTTGCAATTGCCGCACCTGCAGCGCCCATTCCAAAGCCGCCGATCACGGGGATATCCTCAAGAATGAATATGGGATCGAGAATGATGTTTACTATAGCTCCAATTCCCTGGGTATACATTGTATATATAGTACGCCCTGTTGCTTGCATCATTCTTTCAAACAATATCTGTCCGTAAATGCCGAAGGAGAATATGCAGCATATGCTGAGGTACGCATTTCCCTCCTGCCTTACAAGGTCAAGGTTAAGTCTTTCATCCACTTGGGCGGACGACAAAATTCCCGAGAAGTATATGTCAGTTCCAAAAAGTCCGAATACAAGCATTATAATATAGCCAAACACACCCAAAAGGAGACCTGTTGCGGCTATTTTATTCGCTTTTTCATAATTTCGCTCTCCAAGAGCTCTTGAAATCAAAGCATTCATACCAACCGCGGTACCCGTTGCAATTCCGATCATAAGATTTTGCGCCGAAAATGCTTGGCTTACCGCCGTCAATGCTTCTCTGCTGACCATTGAAACAAAAAAACTATCCACCACGTTGTAAAGCGCCTGTACCAGCATCGATGCAACCATCGGCATTGCCATTGTCAAAAGAAGCTTATTGACAGGCATTATGCCCATTTTGTTTTGCTTTTGAAGTTCCATTTTTTCCTCCTGTTTTTTCTTTTACGGCAAAAATGGGATCCCGAACGAACGGAATCCCATTTTGGAGCTGCTACCCAGATTTGAACTGCGGACC
>SVUF01000063.1 GCA_015063395.1 Oscillospiraceae bacterium | reverse complement strand
CCACCTTGGCTCTCTGCTCGGACGCGATATTGGAGAGCAGGTCTGCGCACAGGTCGCCCGTGACGGTGACGTAATCTCCCGTCCATGAATATCCCGAAGAATTAATAAGCCCGGGATTCAGTCCGAGTAGAACGTGCGTCTGCACCTCGCCTGCCTGCACCTTGGTGGCATCCACGTCGTGACCGTTAAGAAGATTGATAGTCTGTGCCACCATCTCCATGTGCCCCAGCTCCTCGGCGGCAATATCAAGGAAAAGATCCTTGATCTCGGGATCCTTAATTCTGAAGCTTTGCGACATATACTGCATTGCCGCCTTTAGCTCGCCGTTACCCCCGCCAAGCTGCTCTTGAAGCAACACCGCATACTGCGGATTGGGTCTTTCCACCTCTACGGGATGAAATAACTGTTTTTCGTGTTTGAACATAGTAATATTGACCTCCGTTTATGGATTTGATACTATTATTTCCCATAATGAGAGGGCATATACTGCTACATTCTTTTATCATCCGTCGCGGGATTGTGGATCAGCTCACCGTCCTCACGAAAATGCGAGCTGTGTCAGGGGCGATCCCAAGTTTGCTCAGCTTTCATACCGAGACGATCCAAGGAGGCAGCCTCCGTTTCAATCTTCTTGCGCTCATCTGTAGAATATACTTAGTTATCCCGCGTTTCATAGTCGCAATTGATCTTTTCATAAAGCCGGGCGTATTCTTTGATTGCTTTGTTTTGTGTGTCAATGTATGTTACCACACTATACAACTGTGTTTGCCCGTTAAAAATTGCCTGAAGCAAGGCTTTTGCGGGCGAACATAGATCGCCCCACAGTGTGTCGGGCAAGCTTTCCGTGCAAATTTCACTTGATAATTTAAATCTCCGCATAATCCTTGTATAACAATTTACTATTTTTTTTCGAGAATATCACCGGGTTGACATTGGAGAACATTGCAAATTTTGTCGAGGGTCTCAAATTTCATTCCCTTGACCTTTCCGTTTTTTAGCAAAGAAATGTTTGTTAAGCTAATGCCAACTTTTTCAGAGAGCTCAGTTACACTCATTTTTCGTTTTGCCAGCATTACATCGATGTTTACAACAATCATACATATGCCTCATTTTCCTCTTTGATTTTTGCTGCTTCTCGAACATAACGAGCTGCAAGATACAAAACAAAGCTTAGTATCAAACCGATTAATCCTACAATTGATAAAATCAGAACAAAAGGGTTCCAGTCAAGCATCGTAAAAACAAGTTGTGCCGCAAGATATAACATCGAATCAACAAACAGGATTTGTGCACTGGTATTAAGTTTTTTTGAAACTTTCATTGAAAAGGCATTTCCTTTTTTTATCTCACTCGAAATGTTCCAACCAAAAAGCAGAATCAGAAAACATGGAATTGAAGCAATCCAATAGAAACTAAGTTGAACCCAGTATTCAATATATTGTTCTATTGTGGGTGGAACTCGTTCACCGCTCGGCACTCCAATTGCAGTCAGTGACACTTGAAACGGATACGCAAGCGCACAAATTGCAACTCCAAGGATGCAAATTAAAATCAGAGATATGCGCAAACATATTACAATCATACCATGTTTTCTTTCATTCATTGTAACAATTCTCCTTTATAATGGTTAATATTTTAAAGACACTTTTTGAATGTCATACTAAGAAAGACTATAATACACATGTGTAATATTGGGGACGAGATCGTCATCCAACCCATAGTCAGTATATCATATGATTCTTTATTTGTCAATATGTTTTTTATGTATTACATAAAATAATTTTCGTATATTGTAAAAAGTTAATGATGATGGGCTTAATAGTAAAACGAAATATTGCATTTGTAAAACGAGGTGCAACAATTGTAAGCGAAACGCAAGGGGTAAAACGGCGCCTTACAGCAACTTTTTATGGTATTCCTTCCTTGCGCTCACGGGCGATAATCATTCAGTGCTTTTTGTTATATGTACACACTTTTTCTTACAAAGATGCGTCAACTGTCGGTTGACAGAGCTAAGCCCTAAAATGTTTGACTTTTGCTTGTTATTGTGATATAATGCCGTTGAATAGTGAATAAAACCACGGAGGTTATTATGCGGATCGGTGAATATATCAAATGCAGGAGATCTGCACTTGGGTACACACAGCAGAGCTTGGCGGATAGTTTATCTGTCAGCAAACAAGCGGTTAACAAATGGGAAAATGATCTGTCCTTGCCGGATATTATGATAATTCCTGAGCTTGCGGCTATTTTGAAGGTTAGTCCGCAGTTTATCATGGATGCCATTTGGCTTGGAAATTCTGAGGCCTTGATATCTCATTTCGTTTTTATATCCGCTGTTGAAAAAAGCGGTGAAGCTTATGTTATCCATGTAATTGAATCAAAAGATTATCTGCCTGCCAAAGAGAGATACGACTCAATATGCGGCGGAGGTGATGGGATAATTAAAGTGGCTGCAGAGTATTATGAGCATGACAATTCAAGGCGTATCATCATAGCACTTGAAGAGTCCGAATATGACAGGGACGGCGAACTTTCTGCAAGAAGCTTGATGATAGAATCTTGCGATCTAACTTGCCTGATTGAAAATTATTTAAAAAAGGATGAATAAAATATGGAAAGAATTACGCTAAAGGATTCGCGTTACCGTGTTATCGGTTATGTGGATATTGCCCCCAATGGAGACAAGACCCTCAGAAATGAAAGGTTTCAGGTTCTCGGATATTACAAAAAGCAAGCGGACATTACACAAGATGCACGTTTTATGACTGTGGGCAGGGGGGATATTTTAACCTTGCTTTTGAAATAAACGCCAACAGTAGAATTTGTTCTGACAGAGCTTTAAATGAGTGAAAAATTACGGAATTAAATATTTACATAAAGGAGATTTGTTATGTGTATTGTAACTGAGGAAATGAGAAAAGAATTTATTGCAGGATTACGTCCGAGCTATGCTAAAATGCTCACTGCCAAGTCAATCGGAAGTGTGAATGACATTGTTTTCGGTGCAACCGAGCTGTATCTTTCCGGAACGCCTTTTCATAACAGAGGCGCAAACAGGCAGTCCCGCATGAGCAATAAAGATGATGTTGCCGTGATATTGGATCCGCTCTGCGTGAAAATCCATCATTACTTTTTCGAAAGTCCTGCACCGAGCCATCAGGACGGTTTTGATGCGATTCACAAGGAACTGTGCGAACAATTTTTGGAAAGCTTCAAGAAGGCGGGATATACACATACTTACGGCAATGCTCAAAAATTCATCAATGTTTTATTTAAGTATTTGGCTTGTTATGAGGATGCAGAACGCTTCTTTAAAGAGAAATTCAAATATTGCCATATGGCACTTGATCGGTATACATACAACGGCTACAGGCTCCCGTTTTACCGTGATGTTGTGTATGCTTCTATGCACGGAAAGTCCAATGAAAAATTAACCGCCTGGAGTCAATTAACAGAATCGGAGTATCATAGAGTTGCCAAGGACATCGCGGATTACATATCATCACACCCTAAGACCTATAATGAATATTTAAAAACATGTCACTCCCTTTCGGTTTTCGTAAGTGTACCCCTTCTGTGTGAGGACTATGTTTTAACACCTTTTGAAGCGGAATTCTTCCTTTGGGCAATTGCCAAGCGTTGTCAGGAAAAGGAAGAAAACGGCGCTTATACTTACACCGCGGCATTTGTCAGAAATATTAAATCATTATTATGATTTTTGAGAAGGGAAAAGAAGAAATATGATGAACGAGCAGGCTATACTTGAAGGAATTGAAAGGGAAATGGCATCTCTTTCGGGTCATCTTGGATTTTATTATAAGAATCTTGTGACGGGCAGGGAATTCGGAGTTGGCGAAGACGAGATCTATTCTGCCGCAAGTGTGATAAAATTTCCTCTTTTTCTCCATATCTTGACGGAATGTCACCGTGGGAATATGTCCCTTGACGATATGATAAAAATCGATGAAGAGGATAAGGTGCCCGGCTGCGGGGCGCTGAGCTTGTTTTCCGGGAGCATTGATGCGGACATACGCACCTTGTGCCGTTTGATGATCTGCATCAGCGACAATACTGCCACCAACCGTCTTATACGCCACTGCGGACTTGAGGCAATTGAGAGGGGCTTTTTGGAAATGGGACTTGAAAAAACCAAGATCCGACGTCTTCTTTTTGATGCGGAAAGCTCTGCCAAGGGGATCTTCAATACCATCAGTCCCAAGGAGCTTGGCTTACTTTTTGAGCGTCTTTATCGTGGCACATTTATAAACAATGAGGTTAGTGAATATGCCCTTGATGTGCTTCTTTATCAGCAGATCGGGCACAAGCTTGGCGGAAAGCTGGGCGAGGATGTTGCAATTGCCCACAAAACAGGTGAGGACGGCGGTCTTAGCAACGATCTTGGCATTGTTTATTCCAAAAATCCCTTTGTAATCTGCTTTACAGGGCATAAAACCGATGTTTATCCATGGGAGGATCTGATGCGCCGCGGGGCATATGATCTTTATACGGTCAATAATTAAGAAAAGGGGCTGTAAAAAAAGTCCGGACCGCAAAAAAGAGAAAAAATTGTAAGCATCTATCAAGGCTTATTAAAAAATCAAAAATACACTTTATTTAAAAAGCTAATGTGGAAAAAATCGCTTTTTCGATTTTTTCATTTATTATATTCTCTTTTTTGCTATGGACAAATGTCACCTCTCGCCGTACTTAGTACGGCTTCGGGATCCATTTGCCCATTCCAAATCTTTTTTTCTATCCCATTTAAACAAGGGCTGTAAAACTCAAATGAGTTGAGTTTTTACAGCCCTGCTTTTATTTAATATAGTGTTGTGATTATGTTTTGCTGTATAGCATTACTGCGGAACGATCTCGATCCAGTTTATATTAAGTGCGGTGTTGAATACAAGCTCGATCTCGTGTTCGCCAGCGGATATATTTGCCTTGATGTTTTTGTCAATGGTCTGCCAATTCTGCCATCCGCCGCTGCCCTGGGGCCAGATGAATAATCCTGCGGTCTTGCCGTCAACCTTTAAAGTAAAGCCCGAGCCCTGATTCTGTGATGCGACTCTGAAAAGGAACTCATATGTACCTGCCTTTTCGAAGTTTACGGTGTACTTGAGGCTTCTGCCGCTCTGTGTATAGTTGGGGCAAATTCCGCCGTCCTCATCAAGACATTCCTCAAAGCCAATGCCTTCAGAACGGAATGACATTTCTGCCGCCTTGATTCTTGTGGTGGTATCAGCCTTAACGGTGTGCTTGTACTCAGTGGGATTGATCATTCTTTCCATGGATCCGCTGTTAAGGGCTGCAACAAGAAGTCTTCTTGCGGAAGCTCTGAGGGCATCATGTGTAAGTATACCTGCTCTGTATGCCGCGAGAGTTGATTCGGGGTAACCCCAGCTCATCTTGGCATCGTTTCCTGCCTGTATTTCACGGAACTGCTGTGAGTGTGCGCCCCAGTCGGTGCATACAAAGCCTTCAAATCCCCATTCATCACGGAGGATTCCGTTGAGGAGCTGACCGTTTTCTGAATTGAATCTGCCGTTTGATGTGTTATATGTTGTCATTACTGACCAAGGATCAGCTTCCTTGATACAGATCTCGAATGCCTTGAGGTATACCTCTCTTGCGGCGCGCAAGCTGATGTGGCTGTCGCCGTCAACACGGGAGGTCTCACGGCTGTTTGCGTAAAGGTGCTTGATCATAACGCCCACGCCCTTTACTGACTGTACGCCCTGTGTCAGAGCGGAAGACATTTTTCCTGTAAGGAGGGGATCCTCGGAGAAGTATTCAAAATTACGTCCGCCAAGGGGATCGCGGTGGATGTTGATTCCGGGAGCCAGCCATACGTCAACTCCTGCGGCATAACATTCTTCACCTACGTTCTGTCCCACATAGTATATAAGCTCTGTGTTCCATGTACATGAAAGGGATGTTTCAATGGGCCATGCAACCTGCTTTACAGCGAGGTCAAGACCTGCAGGTCCGTCGGATGTGTCAAGGAAGGGAACGCCCTTTCCTGTAAGTCCTGCAAGAGATCCGTCGCCGCGTCCCACGTTTGCTCCGTGTCCGCAGAGAAGGTGGATCATTTCAGAGGGAGAAAGGGTATCAAGGAATTTGTCAAGAAGGGAAGGATCCTTGTATACCTCAATAAACTTCATGTCGTCAGCGGGATCAACAACCTTCTGAGGTGTTGCAAGAAGACTGATCTCCTTGTCGGCCTTGCCGTCGTTGAAGGTGAGGGTGGTGAGGAGGATTGTTTCCGTTACACCGTTCTTTACCTTGACCTTTATGGTATTTACGCCTTCTGTAAGCTCAATTTCCACACCCTTTGTGGTGGTGGGCTTGTGCTTCAGTCCTGTTCCCTTGATGTCGGGCTTGTCGGCAATTGCCTTGCCGTTTACAGTGATCTCAAAGGCGTCTGTGATCTCCTTAACTCCTGCCATACCGTAGCCGAGAGTAAGTGTATATTTACCTGCTGTCTTGGGAGTTACAGCATAAATAAGGGACTGACCCCCTGTTTCGTCCATGCCGTAAACATCGCCCTGATAGTTTGCGTCAAGCTGTGTCTGATTGTACTGTACAAGATAGTCGCATGCGGACATTGTCACCCAACCGCCCTCAAGCTTTATTGACTGTGAGCCTGTATATACGTCCTCATAGGTGCCGTCAGCAAGAAGTCTCTTTTCAAGTGTGACCTCGGAAAGAAGATCGGTGAGCTGTTCTGTAACGGCGTCCTTGGTAATGGAGTATGTATAGCATACGCCTCTTGTTCCTGCGTTTTTGATGGAGTTTCCGAGGTAAAGGTCATAGTTACCTGCTTCCATTACCCATGCATACTTGGAGATCTTGCCTGTGTCATCAAATCTTGACATATCGGTTACTGCATATGTCAGCTTCAGGGTCTGGGATTCCCCCGGAGCAAGAAGCTTTGTTTTTGCAAAGGCTGCAAGAACCTTACCGGGTGCGCCAAGCTTGCCCTTTGGAGCTGAATAATAAAGCTGAACGACCTCCATACCCGCAACCTTACCTGTGTTCTTTACTTCAACGGTGGCTTCAATATATGTTCCGTCGCAAAGCACCTTGGGTGTTCCGATCTCAAATGTGGTGTAGGAAAGTCCGTAGCCGAACTCATAGTTTACCTTTTCGTATTTTGGATCAAAGGTTTCGAAATAGCGGTATCCAACATAGATATCCTCACTGTATGTTGCGTATACCGAGCTTGAATTGAAGTTTGCTGATGAGGGGTAGTATGTATACTTTGCCGCCATTGTGTCGGAAAGCTTACCCGAGGGGTTTACGTCGCCTGTAAGTACATCGGCAACGGCGTTACCGCCTTCCATACCCGGCTGCCAAGCAATCAGCACGGAGTCGATCTGTGAATAGGTCTTGATAAAGGAGGTGTCCATTACAGTACCGATGTTGAGTACCACGGTGACACCGTCAAAGCCTGCGTTGCAGACCTTTTCAAGAAGGTTCTTTTCCACTGTGGAAAGATAATAGTTTGTCTGAGCAACGTCTACGTTTTCACCTGAGTTTCGGGAAATAAATACAACAGCCTTGTTAGCCTTCTTTGCAATTTCCGTAACCTCGTCTGCGGTGGGCTTGTAATTTATGTTGTCCTCATAAGCCTTTGAAAGCTCCTCATATATCTTAACCTTGCCTTCTTTAACCTTATTGCGCATGCCTTCGAGAGCGTTTACGATATAAAGGGCATTAACGTCACCGCTTCCTGTACCGCCCTTGATGAAGTTTATCTGGGCAGGTCCAAAGAGCGCAACGGTGTCGCTGTTTTTAAGAGGCAGGGTGTTCTTTGTGTTTTCAAGAAGCACCATACCCTCAGCCCCTGCATATCTTGTAAGCTCAATGTCGGTCATGTCAGCAAGAGCTGAGTTTGCATTGGGAGTGGTTGCGGGGGGATCAACGTGATCTGTGTTGATTCCGTCACCTGTAACGGTGGATACCACGGTTTCTGACGGCGGCGGAGTCATTGTTGATGTCTCTGTTTTCGTGGGGGTGGGAGTTGGCTCCCCTGTCTTACAGGAAGAAAATGCTCCAAGCACAAACACCAAAGAAAGCACGAGAGAAAGAGTTTTGTAAAAAAGGCTTCGTTTCATGTTGTTTTTTCCTTTCAAAAATATTTAAACATGTTTTATTTATCTATATTTTATCACATCATAATTATTATTTCAATTGATTTATTTTTAGAAAAAACAGGTATCGATTTGGGCAATTTGACGGTTTTTCCCCTTTTTTATTGTATACAATATAGAAAGCCCATTCCCATATACGCTTTCGGCACATGGGAATGAGCCCATAATTCAGATATTATATCGGTGACTTCAGCCCATAATTCTTGTGATCACCGCAGTGATGATCGAAGCTGAGGCACTTGAAATGATATAACCGATAAGACTGTTCCATCTTTCCTTTGGAAGCTTTTCAAGCTCGCCAACCTTTTTGTCAACAGATCCTATCTTTTCAATAAGATTTTTTTGCTCTCCTGCAAGAACCTCCACGGAAATTGCAAGGCGGTTGAGTGCCTCGGATTGTTTTTCAAGACGGTCAAGTCGGTGGGAATTGGATTTTGCCCTTGCCTCCGTTTCCGAAAGCAAAATGAGAAAGTTTTCGCAAGAATGCTCGTTCATCAAATTATCCCTTTAGGCTCTGATTCCGTAGAACTTAATCTGGCTTCCTGCGGCAATATATACACTTGAATTACTTGAGGAAACTCCCACCTTGCAAAAGCCCGTGACTCCCTCGGGAACATTTGAAAATGAGTAGCCCACATTGTTGGGTGCTCCTTGGAAAAGAACGATCCTTGTGCCGTTCTCTCCCGCATCCTCAAGTGCCTGAATGGTCATGGAGGCGGCTGTTTTGGCAGGCTTGTCCTTGTTGAGTATGCCCGTCATTGTACATACCTTGTAGGAAGCCGGGTCACTTCCAAAATCTGCGTCGGGATCAAAGCCTACAAGAGTATGGAGATTTGCCGAAGATGAGCCGCTTGTGGTGATTCTCATAAAGATCACTGCCTTTTTCAGTGAAAAGGGCTGACCGTTGCTGTCCGTGGTTATACTTACAAGTGTTGAATTTTGGGTTAAAGTCACTGTGTTGATGTATTCAAGAGTGCCTTCTGAGGAAGCTGATGACCCCGGTGCTTCGGGAAGGCTTTCAATGACTGTGCTTACAATGTCTTCCTTGTCGCTGTCGGTAAGCTCATATGCGGGTATGTCCTCAAGCACCTTGTTGGCGATCTGCTCCTTGTCGCTGTCGGTTAGCTCATAGGGCGGAATATCCTCAAGCACCTTGTTGGCGATCTGCTCTCTGTCAGTATCGGTTAGCTCATAGGGCGGAATATCCTCAAGCACCTTGTTGGCGATCTGCTCCCTGTCGGCATCGGTTAGCTCATAGGGTGGAATATCCTCAAGAACCTTTGCGGCAATGGCATTTATGTCTTCCTCTGTAATGGCGGAGCTTGTTTCGGAGCTGTTCTTTGTTAGCATATTATCAATCAGTGCTGACCAGAGACTTTTCAAGCTCCCACCTCCTGCCATGTGCCCTTGGAATCGAGAATACGCAGGTGGGATTTTGCCCCGTCGGGTTTAAGGATCAGGGCAATTGAGCCTGTTGCGCATTTTTCAGCTCCCCCGGAGCTTTTTTGCGTCGGAAGATCAGCGGCATCAGCTTCGCTGTCAAGAAAGAACTCCATTCTGTAAAGGGAATCCCCCGCCTCTGCCTTTTCCTTCAATATTGTTTTTATCATGTTTTCTCCTTTTTGTATTATCCTTTTGTTCTGATGTAATGCTTTGCGAAATCGCTCCATGCCGAGCTGAAGGCTTGATTCAGATGGTTGTATCTGTCGTATTCACCGAGATACAAATAGATCATTGTCTGAAGATACAGGGGATAGATGGCGGAATAGGGATCGGGCACACGCAGTACACCCTCGTTTTCCTCGGGGGTGTATTTTATATCTGCCCCGTCCCCGCCCATGATCCTTGTGATGACAAGTCCTTCAACTCGGGAAAGCCAAATATACAGAAGCTCTTCGCAAATATTGTGGTCGGGAATCATCATTCCCGTTTCGGTGAGTGCTTCTTTGATTTTCATGGTTACCTCTTAAGCTTTTAAGATAGTATAAATATGGCGGCAGAGTTCAATGAGATCGGCAGCGGAATTGCCGTGACAAACGAAATTAAGCTTCATTGATCTGCCTGTAAAAATAGTAACACACGGACAAGTGAAAGTAAATGACAAAAGTGCGGAAATTTTACTGTTAAAGAAATTTTTTCAGGCTCTTGAAAAAACAAGGAAAGTGTGATATATTTGGGTGATAACGAAAATAAGGGAGAGGAATATGAGAGTAGAGGTTAAAATCAAAAAGCTTTCGGAAAAAGCCATCATGCCCACAAAGGGATCTGTCGATGCTGCGGGAGCGGATCTTTATGCTCTTTGTGAGGAAAATATCGTAATTGAGCCCGGGGAGACTGTTATGATCGGAACAGGACTTGCAATGGAGCTTCCCGGAGATACTGTAGGGCTTATATATGCAAGAAGCGGAATTGCGTCCAAAAGAGGACTTGCTCCCGCAAATAAGGTTGGTGTTGTTGACAATGACTACCGCGGAGAGATCAAGGTTGCCCTTCACAATCATTCAACAAAGACACAGGTGATTGAAAACGGAGAGCGGATTGCACAGCTTGTGGTTATGCCCTATTATTCTGCAATCTTCACAGAGATCGACGAGCTTTCGGAAACCTGCCGAGGAGACGGAGGATTTGGTTCAACGGGAACTAAATGACAATAAGGATAAGGACTATGAAAAGAATTACAAAGACTGACGGGAAAAGAGCAATATTTTTTGACCTTGACGGCACCTTGATGACGGAGGATCTGAGGATCGATCCCCATGTATACAAGGAGCTTGAAAGAGTCAAGGCGCAGGGGCACAAATTGTTTATAAATACAGGACGCTCCAAGGCGCATGTGCCTCAAATTATAAGAGAAGATCCCATTTTTGACGGAATTATATGCGGATCGGCTTATATTGAATATAAGGGCGACATACTGATGAACCGCACCCTTTCTGCCGAGGCAAAGAAGCAGGTTTTTGAGTTTGCGGACAAAAATCAAATGCCCGTTCTGTTTGAGGGCGTTTCTAAAAATTATTTCTACCTTTTCAACAAGAAGCCAACACTGTTTTGCATCGGGGTTGATATATCCAAGGAGGATTTTTTGTCAGAAAAGGAGGAGGTTACAAAGGTAAGCTTTTGTAAGGTGATCGCAGGAATGGATACATCGGGGATCACGGAGCTTCGGGTAATCGAGTTTAAAACATACGGAGAGGGAATCATCAACGGGTGCGATAAGGCAAAGGCGATGAATCAGCTTTTGGAGCTTATCGGAGTGCCAAAGGAGCAGACAGTATCCTTCGGTGACAGCGAAAATGATATAGAAATGCTGAGGAATTCCGACATTGCCGTTGTAATGCCCCACGGCGCTGAAAAAGCAAAGGCAGAGGCGGATCTTGTAATGACCATAGATCAAGCCCTCAAGGAGATATTTGAATAATTTATTGGCGTAATCTTTCTGACTGAGGGATTGTTTTTTACGGACCGTCGAGGACTGTACAGTGCAGTATGATTATATACAGGTAGTGCAAGATGATTGTATACAGTTTTGTGATATAATAAAGGCAAGAAAATGACCGCAAAGGAGGTTATTCAAATGCCTTGGAAGGACAAAACTGTGGAAGAATTAAGAAAAGAATTTGTAGAGGCAGCAAAGACCTCAAAAAACTTCAGCTCACTCTGTCGTGAGTTCGGTATCACACGCGCAACCGGCTACAAGTGGGTGGAAAGAAACAATCAATCTTGCTCGATGTCAGACAGAAGTCATGCACCGCTTCACGTTCCCGGCAGAACGCCTGCCAAAATCGAAGAGGCGATCTTGCGAGTTCGAGCCGACAATCCCGAATGGGGCGCGAAAACGATCTTAAAAGTGCTCGAAAACAATGGTTACACCAATTTGCCTTGCATTCGCACCGCGAACAATATTCTGCAAAGAAATGGTTGTATCAGCGAAACGGAGTCACAAAAACGTAAAGAGTTTTTGAGGTTTCAA
>SVUF01000062.1 GCA_015063395.1 Oscillospiraceae bacterium | reverse complement strand
ACCACAATGAGACCGTCCTCTGCAAGAAGGAGTCTGTCGCGGAGAACGATGCTTCCAACGTCTCCAACTCCGCTTCCGTCCACCATAACGCTTCCCGAAGGAACACTTCCGCCAAATTCAGCGGTTTTTGAGGTAAGCTCAAGAACCTTACCGATCTCGGACACGAAGATGTTTTCCGATTTCATACCAAGCTCCATGGCAAGCTGGCGGTGTGCGGAAAGGTGAGTTGCTTCACCGTGTATGGGCATAAAGAATTTCGGCTTCAGAAGGGTATGCATAAGCTTGATCTCCTCCTGACAGGCGTGCCCCGACACATGAACCTCTGCTGTAGGGTCGCGGTAAACGGCAATACCCTTTTTACAGAATTCATTGATAATGTTGTTCACAAGCTTTTCATTGCCGGGAATGGGGTGGGAGCTGAGTACCACAAGGTCACGGGAGCCAAGGGTGATCTTGTCATGAGCGCCGTAAGCCATGCGGTAAAGTCCCGACATTGGCTCCCCTTGGCTTCCTGTGGAAATGACGGTGAGCTGCTCGGGATTATAACGCTTCATATCGTTTATGTCGATAAGTGCGCCGTCGGGGAAGGACATATATCCAAGCTCTTTTGCGGCGGCAACGATATTCAGCATACTTCTGCCTGTAATCACCACTTTTCTGCCGTAGGCAACGCTTTTGTCAATGATCTGCTGTACTCTGTGTACATTTGAGGAAAAAGTGGCGATGATGAGCCTTTGCTTTTTGTGATGTTCAAATATGGAGTCAAGAGTCTGACCAACTGTACGCTCCGAGGGGGTATAGCCGGGCTTTTCCACATTGGTGGACTCGCACATAAGAAGCAGAACTCCCTTTTTACCGATCTCGGCAAGTCTGGGAATGTCCATTGTCTCACCGTCAACGGGAGTAAGATCCAATTTGAAATCCCCTGTATGAAGGACTGTGCCCACGGGAGTTTTGATGGCAAGAGCGCAGGCATCGGCAATTGAGTGGTTGACTCTGATGAATTCTACGGAAAATACGCCTGTTTTTACGGTGTCCCCTGCCTCAACGGCAACGAATTCGGGGACGTAATCGGGCTTCATTTCACGCAATTTATTTTGTAGGATACCGATTGCAAGCTTTGTTGCAAATACGGGTACATTTACCTTGTCAAGCAAAAAGGGTATACCTCCGATGTGGTCCTCGTGACCGTGGGTAACAAATATACCGCGGAGCTTGTGAGAATTTTTTTCTATATACGAAAAGTCGGGAATGATGTAATCGATTCCGGGCATGTCATCGCCGGGAAAGCCCATTCCGCAGTCCACAATGATCATTTCATCTTCATATTCGAAAAGCGCAAGGTTTTTTCCGATCTCATTGAGACCGCCAAGCATAGTAACCTTTAATTTTGATTCAATTTTTGTCTTTTTTGGCATTAGTTTCTCCTTTATAAATTAATAACTGCTTCAAATTCAGCCGCCCGCGGAAAAAGCAGTAAGCTCCGCAGGGGGTGGTTTTATGTAATTTACGTCCGAGGCTGATTGTATATTAAGCTTCAAGAAAAGATAGTTTTTAAGGGAGGAGAAACCCTCCCGTATTTTGTAGGGTTCTGATTTTTGGTAAAATGGCTTTTTCAAAGATAAAATAGGAGAGATCCCATATTTATCATACCACCCTACATTATATCATATGTTTATGACAAATTTCAATAGTTTTTTATAAATTGTCCGTGAATTACAAAAAAATGGCTGAAAAAACCTGCACTAAGTCAGAATCAGCAATATCACAGCAGAAAGGGTTATAAGGATTATCCCGCTGATAATTCCCGAAATATACCAAAAAATACTGCTTTTTTCTTTTTTCTTGCTTTTTTGCCCCTTGAGCTTATAGTCGCCGTATTCAGCGATAATTCTGTTTGCCTCTTTAATTATATCGTCATCGGGTGCGGAAATATTCTCTCGGACGATAAAATGAGCCTCATCAAATATGCTGCGGTCCTGTCCCTTAAAGACAAGGACTGTTTTTTTGCTGCCTCTGTACATAATTTTTCCTCCATAGGTAATTTCAGATTTATTATGGTCAAGAAAACAATAATTAATCGCCATGGAATAAATTTTGAAATGCTGTACAAATTAATATAAAAAGCTGTTTTTTGGAGGAAATATGAATAGGGATACAGAAAAAATCAAAACAAAAGCCATAATACTGTGCGGAGGCGAGGGCAAGAGGCTGATGCCCTTGACTTCGGTTGTGCCAAAGCCCCTTTTGACTATTGGGGGAGATTGCGTTTTAAAAAACATAATAAGACTGCTTGTGGGTCACGGCATCAAGGACATCGCAATAACCTTGGGATATAAAGGGGAAATGATCAAGGAGGCGTTGGGAAACAGGTTTCTTGAAGCAGAGATCACATATTATGAGGAGAATGAGCCCCTTGGCAGTGCGGGAGGAGTGAAAAAAGCATCAAATTTCATAACGGGAGAGGATTTTATAGTGATCTGCGGCGATGCTTGGTGCGATTTCGACTTGTCCTCGGCGTATTCATATTTCAAGGAAACAAGCTGTGATGCACTGATACTCACCGACAGAAAACCAACATCCCCCCTTGAATACGGACTTGTTGTTTCGACGGGTGAAAAAAGAGGGAGGGTAACATCCTTTGTGGAAAAGCCCTCATGGTCGGGTGTATGCTCATCAAGAGTGAATACGGGAATGTATATATTCAAAAAAGAGATCATAGATCTTATCCCACAGGGAAAAAGCGATTTTGGATTTGATCTCTTCACCAAAATGCCCGAAAGCAATTTGTCCGTTCACTGCTATGATATAGACGGATATTGGCAGGATATCGGTACACTTTGTGACTATTATGACTGCAACATGCAGAAAACACAGGGCGAAAACTCCATAGGCTCGGAATGTCAGATCGCCCAAAGCACCGTAATCGAAAAAAGCATTGTGCATGACGGGGTAATGATCGGCGGAGGATGCAGCATCAAGGGTGCAATAATTGGCAGGGGGTCAATTTTAGGAGAACAAATCAAGGTTGAGGAAGGAGCTGTCATCGGTCCGTATTGCGTTGTAGGGGATCGGGCAGTAATTGGAAAGGGCGTTGCGCTTGGTGAAGGTCAAGTGGTGAAAAGCGGGGAAATAGTCTATAATCCGCTGTATAAAAAGGAGCTTTTCACCGAAATGGGAATAAAGCTTTCAAAGGACGACGAAAACGCCATGTATTGCCTCGGCATTGTTCTTGGAAGCATCTATAAGGGAAGCACCGTTGGGGTCATGTATGGGGAGGGCACTGACACTGCGCGGTGGGCGCGGATCTTAATGAGGGGCATTTCCTGCCATGAGCTGACGCTTTTGGATCTTGGAAAGGGATTTTCATCCCTTGGAGCTTATGCTTCATACAGGGAAGGCACGGAGCTTACAGCCTTTGTGAAAAGCGAGGGCGACGGAATTTTCATAGGCTTTTATGACAGGTGGGGTGTATATCCGGGGGCAAATTTTGAAAGCCTTGTAAGGCATGGCTCTGCAAACATCTCTACAGAAAATATCCCAAAACACCACCCTGTAATGTGCCGAGGAGGCATCAGGGAGAAGTATATTCAAAGCCTTGTTGACACCGTAGAATATTCCCTTTCGGGCATTAGCTTTACCTTTTATACCGAGGGGCTTTTCGGCAATACCCTTAAGGAATGTATAAAGCTTATGGGAGGCAGGGAGGTTTCTTCTGCGGGGGATTTTATAATAAGCGCAAAGGGCGATTCTTCGGATATTGATATAATATATGACGGAGTTTATTTCGATTTTGACCACATCCGCGGAGTTTGTATTCTTGCGTATTCCAAAATGGGAATAAAGGAGATCAGTTTGCCCTACAGATCAAGCGAGGGGCTGAAGGAGCTTTGCGCCGATCTTGGTATAAGGCTCAGCCTGTATGCCCAAACGGCATATGATAAAAGGGAGAACGCAAGAAGGAGCAATATACCCGTGACACCTGCTCTTTACGACGGCGCATTTGCTCTCGGTATCTTTATAAACTATGCCCTTTGCCACAGACTTGGCGGTAAGGAGCTTATGGAAAGGCTTCCCATGTTCATTACAAGGTCAAAAAGGATATTTGTTACCTCTGAAAAAAAGCAGGCTGCGGTATATTCGGGAGAGCATTATGATAAAGAAGGCTTTTTGATGAAGGAGGATCTTGGAAGTGTAAGGATAATTGCGGAAAACGGTAATAATATGGAGCTTATGGCTGAGGCTGGTACCATTGAGGACGCCTCGGAGCTTATAAGACGGGCGGAGGAATTTGTAAATAATTTTAAAAAACAATAAAAAAACGGTATAAAATTAAAAAGAGTGGGAACAATCCCTTTGAAAAACCAATAAAGGCGGTAGTAATTATGAAAAAATTATCAAGAATTCTTGTTCTCATGTCAGTGGCTTTGATCCTTGTGTATTTTCTGCCCACGCCAAGCGAAGCGGAAATATATGACAAGGTGCTGAGGCTTCATGTACTTGCAAGTTCGGACAGTGAGGAGGATCAAGCGCTGAAGCTGAAGGTGCGTGACGGTATCCTTGAGTTTTCAGAAACAATAAAGACGCCCAAGGACGTTGAGGAGGCGGAAAAGACATATTCCGCTTTGCTTGAAAGGATCAAGGAAACTGCACAGGAAATTGTAGATGCCGAGGGCTTTGATTATACCGTCAGTGTCAGCCTCGGGTATGAATTTTACCCCACAAGACAGTACGAGGATGTATGTCTGCCTGCAGGGGAGTATCTTTCCTTGAGGGTGATGATCGGTGAAGCCGAGGGGGCAAATTGGTGGTGCGTGCTGTATCCGCCCCTTTGCGTGTCCGCGGCATCGGGGGAGGAAGCCCTCATTGATGCAGGGTTCACTCCCGAGCAAATGAAGATAATAACCGACAGCGGCGACACAAGATACAAAATAAAGTTCAAGATCCTTGAGGGCGCAAAATCCCTGTGGAATCGGATGTTCGGATAAGCAAATTATATAATAAAGCAGGGAACAAGGGCTTTTTTGTCCGAAATATCCATGTTTTATTGTAAAGGCTCTGAAAAAATCTGTTAATTTACAAATTGACAAATCCCTTTTATTGTGCTATAAATTTTAAGGTTTGGCATTATTGAATAAAAGGGGTGATCCTGTGCAAACGATATTGGGATTTGTAAAAAAGAATACGGTGCTTTGTATAGCTATAATTGCGGCGGCGCTGACAGCGATAATCGTACCTCCGGACAAGGAATATCTGGGATATTTTGATTTCAAAACACTGACCTGTCTTTTTTGTGTTCTTGCAGTTGTGTGTGCGCTGAAAAACGTAAATTTCTTCTATACACTTGCAGAAAAGATCGTAGCCCTTACGGGAAACATCAGAACATGTGTGCTGACTCTTGTTGTCATCACCTTTGTTGGCTCAATGCTTATCGCCAATGATATGGCGCTTCTGACATTTTTGCCTCTTGGATATTTCGTTCTCACCACCACCAACAAGAAGAAATACATGGCATTCACCTTTATAATGCAGAATATATCCGCAAATCTCGGCGGAATGCTGACCCCCTTTGGAAACCCTCAGAATTTATATCTGTATACAAAATTCAATATTCCCACAGGAGAGTTCATGAAGATCATGGCACTGCCCTTTGTGATCTCCATTGTACTGATTTTGGGAATGTGCATGATCTTCATCAAGCCCGAAAAGATCGAAATTGAAAAGGAGGAGGTCCACACGGACAAAAAGAGAACCGCTGTATATTTGGTTCTTTTCGCTCTTTCAATTCTCATCGTATTCCGCGGTATTCCCTATCTTCTGGGACTTGCGATAATCGCCCCTGCAATATTCATACTTGACCGCAGCGCACTTCGCAAGGTGGATTACCCCCTTTTGTTCACCTTTGTCGCTTTCTTTATATTCTCGGGAAATATGGCAAGAATAGATGTGGTCAGAGAATTTTTCGGACTGCTTATGGAGAAGAACACCTTGCTTTTCAGTGTGCTTTCATGCCAGTTCATAAGCAACGTGCCCTCTGCAATACTTCTTTCGCAGTTTACGGGTAACTATGCAGAGCTGCTTCTCGGTGTAAATATCGGAGGCGTCGGAACGCTGATCTCTTCACTTGCAAGTCTTATCACACTTCGCGAGTTCTCACTCCACAATCCCTTTGAGACCAAGAGATATATCGTCAAGTTCTCAGCATTCAATTTTGCATTCCTTTTCCTTTTGACAGGAATAATGATGCTTGCGGTGCAGTAAGACGAATTAAAAAGTAAAAATCGGCAAAGATCAAGGCTTGTTGTCCTTATCCGAGTAATTACAATAACAAAAATTCCCGCAGACCAAACACGGCTTAGGCTTCTTCTCTTAAGGATGTTTACAAATTGTAGGGACCGGCGTCCTCGACGGTCCTTAATACACAAATAAAATCGGCAGAGAACTTGTTTTCTCTGCCGATTTGTGTTATAATGGGGCTAACGAAAAGCCTCGCCCTTTGGGAGAGGTGGCGGCGTAGCCGACGGAGAGGGTTTTATAGTAAGACTTGCTTTTTAACCCTCTCACCCGCTACCGCGGGAGCTCTCCCGAAGGGAGAGCCTTATTCTGCCCTTGGGTAAAATCGGTGATAATCCCTTATTTTCGGGAGGAGCAAGCCCCTCCCCTACGAATCGATCGCGATGTTAGCACAAAATCCGTAGGGACCGGCGTCCTCGACGGTCCGTAAAAAAACAATTACCTTTCCCAAGTTTTCGGGTCATTCGCGATGTTTTCGACAAACCAAAGCCTCGCCCTTTGGGAGTGGCCCAGGCCAGCCTCTCTTGCCGTTCCACGCCAATTCACCTTCAGGTGGCGGCGTAGCCGACGGAGAGGGCGAATAATTGCAACGATTACCCTCTCACCCGCTATCGCGGGAGCTCTCCCTGAGGGAGAGCCTTTGGTTGCACTCATCCAAAGGGGTATGGGCTTTGCCCTGTGCATTTGTAATACAAAGGCGAAACCGGCGATAAAATGTAACAAGGATTGGAACATATAAGATTTAATAACAGAAAGGAGAAATACAAATGGTAATAATTCAATTTCATTATAACGAAAGAATTATCAGCGGCATTTTGTTAGGGAAATACCAACGTCCGCACGACGAAGTATATTCTGTAAATAAAAGATTTTTATGGAAAACTAAAACCATCTATAAACATAAAACATTGAATACTCCTTTATATCTGATCTTTATTCCTTGGAGACATCAAGAAAAAGAACTTATAGAAGTAGATGAAAAATATATCATTAATCCCGAAGCCATTCAAATGGACGAAACATGGATTAATGTTGATAAATTTACAAGTGAAAAAACCGAGTACTATAATAACCATAGTTGGAGTGAAAGCGTAGAGGTTAATAAATTTATTGGTTACAAGTTTATTTACGAGAATAATGATTTTTTGATAAATGTGTGTTTGCATGATTGGTGGGAACCTCTCACAATTATTTATCAGAATATACCTCAATTATTGAATATGGATCTGGATAATAAAGAAGAATGATATTCAAATGATTAACCCTGACAGGCCTTGAAAATCTGTCAGGGTTAATCTTTGTCTTCTGCAATGCAATTATGCCTTTTTGGACCGTCGGGGACGCCGGTCCCTACAAGGAGAATGGTAACATCCTTATGAGAAGACGGCTTTGTGGGGATTTTTTCTTATATAGGCAAAAGAAAGGCTGAGAAAAGAGCTTTAAAAAACTCAAACCGAGTTTTTTAAAGCTCCTTGTCACAGCGCTTTGTTTAATCTGTTAAGGGGCAAGGCTTGTGCAAAATGCTTGTTTAGGAAAGGGATTGTTCCTCCTGAAACTGCACCCACCTTGGATAGACGTTGGCGATTTGTGAGATGCCTGCCAAGGCAAATTCAAAAAGGGGTTTGTTTTGGGGATTTTTTGAATAGATCTCCCCGTAGCCATCCTCTAAAACAATGTTGTCCGCGCTTTCATCGTTTTTACCGACCAAATGGGCAAGGGTGTCCGTCAAGACAGAAATGGCGGAGCAGAGAAATTCCATGCCCTTCGGCGCGTGTCCTGAGACCTTCAGATACATTGTGTCCGTAAGCTTATAGCTGACCGTAATCATACGCCAAGTCCGCCCGTCATTTTGGCGCGGATCTGCTCCCTTGTTTTTTCAATTCCGTCGAAGTCCATAATATCAAGAAGGGCGAGAGCCTTTTGTTCATTTCCCGCATCAAAGACACCAAGGGAATACAGCTCCTTTGCAAGCTCGTTTTGAGAAAGTCGGGAATATGGGTTGCGCTTTCTTGCCTTAATGTCGATGTCAAACACAGGGCGTCTTGAAAGCTTACGGTCAAACACCTCGTCGGCATTTCCCGAGACATTCAAAAGTGAATTGTCGAAAGTCACAAATTCATAGCCGTCCTCGGAGGGACCTACGATTCGGAAGGTTCGGTTTTCCGTATAGAACTGACGGAGCAGCTCGATGACAAGGGTTACGATCTTTACAAAGGCTCTGTTTGAGGAGGAGATCATGTCACGAGAGTTTTTGTTTCCCGCTTCCTGAAGGGCGGCAATTGCGGAAGCGGCGGTGACACCGCCCATAACCGAGCCTTGAGAGAAGTCCCTGTTGGCAGAGGTCTCCTTAAGCTCATCGATCTTTTGCTTTTTGAGGGAAAGGTATACATCGGAAAAGGGTGTCACGGTGATCTGTCTCAGGCGTTCATCGGAAATGTCCCCTTCAACCTCCACGATCCTGCGGTCAAGGTCAAGGAAATCCTCCTCATTGATGCCCATGCTTTTCTTTCCGAAATATCTGATCCTCGTTGCCCAGTCCATATTTTCAATAAGATTTTTGTCCATTCTGTCTATATATGTCTGGGGATTTTTGGTGATTGCGATGACACCGAAGCCGAAGGGAGTGCCTTCCTCGGGGTAAAGCACATCAAAGACTACGGGATAACAGCCGTGGTCGTACCAGCCCCGCTGTACATATAGGGGATCCTCCTCGGAGGAATAAAGAAGGGTGTCTCCGATGAGCTTACAGTAGTGGAGACAAGTTACGCCGTTTACGATTTTTTTATAGTACCAGTCAATGACTAAAAGCTTGTCGTCAGTATTGATGGCATCGTCATAAATATAAGTTCCCAGCTCAATGACCTTATCGTCGGTTTTAATGAGCTGTTTTTTTATGCTCGGGTATGCATCGTATATCCGATCCCTGTCCACAAGGTTTACAATGAAGAGATTTGCGGAGTCCTGTATATCCGTAATGCCCGGCTGCCAGAAAATATTCAACACGTCGATGCGTTTTATGTCAATGTCGCCAAGACCGTTTTCCTTTGCGGTGTTCCAGAATACGCCATAGCCGGAAACTCCGTGCTTCAGCTTGTACCAGCTGTTGTCGGAATAGGTCTTTTCAAAGTCATTTTGCTCAAGGATCACGGGCAAAATGGAGGAGATCAGCTTTGCGGTGTCCTTGTCGTCGGCGCTTCGGGGAAGGCAAACAGGCTCGGGAAAGCTGTCCATAATGTCGGCGTGCTTGTTGATGAGTGAGTTGAAAAGCCAAGCGGATGCGGGCTCAATGTCGTTTTGGAAGGATGCCTTCTTTCGTCTCAGGACCTCCCAGTGACGCAGACGCCACCACTGCTCGTCTTCAATGATCCTTTCCTCAAGGGCAAGCTTGGCTTTTTTATATTCTCTGAGGGTCTCAAGAGCGGAAAGTATACGCTCGCGGGTCATTTTGGTAGGGTTGATTGTTTTTTCTTTCATTAATGAATTTTCTCCTTTGGTTATTTAGTAATTATTTAAAGCATTGCTTTATACAAAAAGATTAACACATAAAAAAATCAAAGTAAATGACAAAAGTCGGTGAAAAAACGGAGAAAGGGATAAAAAAATAAGGTGAGGCAAAAAAATAATAATAAAAATTTTTTCCGCACCCATATCTGCTCTTGAAATTAGAAAAATATTGTGGTATGATAAATATGTATACTTATATATAAGAGATGGAATAAGACCGAAAGGGGATCGGATATATGAATAAATTTTTGGAATTTGTACACGGCATTGCAGACACTGCAACTACGTATTTTTCGGTAATGTCATTGAAGGATGTCATTGATATTTTATTGGTAGGAGTTGTGTTGTACCTTGTATTCAAATTCATCAGGGACAGACGCGCAGGCAAGCTCATTGTTGGTATATTGATCCTTGCGGTTGCAAACTTTGTGTGCAATATGTTTGAGCTTTCCGCTCTTGGATATGTGTTGGAGCTTGTTTTTGAAAACGGTATTCTTGCAGTTGTAATTCTGTTCCAGCCCGAGCTTCGATCCATACTTGAAGCCGTTGGAGGAGAGCCTATCAAGAGCATCAAGCGCGGAATCAACATGGATCAGAACAAGGAAAGCACGGCAACACTTCGCACGATAAATGAAATATGCGACGCCGTTGTTGACATGGCAAAAACCAAAACGGGAGCGCTTATTGTAATTGAAAGAGACGTAAAGCTTGGGGACATTGCAAAAAGCGGAGAGCCTGTTGACGCCCATATAACCAAGCACCTTATAAAGAATATTTTCTTCAAGAATTCACCCCTTCATGACGGAGCAATGGTCATCAGAAACAACCGCGTGGGCGCGGCGGGATGTCTGCTTCCTCTTTCCGAAAACCTTGATATAATCAGAGACCTTGGAACACGGCACAGAGCGGCAATCGGAATGAGTGAAAAAAGCGATGCCGTGGTCATCATAGTATCGGAGGAGACAGGAAATATATCAGTTGCGGTAAACGGAGATATTACAAGAAATTATGTATACGCAACGTTGAGTAATTATCTAAAGAAAATGCTCATCGGAGAGGATCAAAAGGGCAAAAAGACCTCTCATTCAAAATCAAAAGGCAAAAAGAAGAAGAGCATTGAGGATAGTTCGGAAAGCGGAATCTGAGTTGGAGGAGTTAAATGGAAAACGAAAAGATCATAGAAAACAGCATTTTGGACGAAAACGAAAATGGCAAGCCTGAAAAAACAGGCGCCAAAAAGTTCACTTCAAATTTCTTTACTTTTGTACTGTCGCTTATGGTTGCGGTGGTGGTGTGGCTTTATGTAATGAGCATTGACGCACCCAACTCGGAGCAGACCTTTTACGGTGTCAATGTGTCGGTGAACAATCTTGACAAGCTCGACGAGCTTGCAGGGCTTTCGGTGGTATCGGAAAACAGTGACATTCACGTTGACGTTGTGCTTCAGGGCAAAAAAAGCGTACTTTCCAAGCTCAGTGCAGAGGATATAAAGGCATATGTGGATGTCAGCTCTCTCACAGAGGCAGGAACACATTCTCTTGAAATAAAATATATGCCTTTTCCCGGCGGCACTACATTTGTCAGCGCTTCCTCGGGTACGGTTTCAATGGTGGTTGATTCTACCATAGATGCAGAAATACCCATAAAGGTCAAGTTTGAGAATTGCATACTGCCCGATGGCTACAGCATGGGCAGCTGTATACTCAATACGGAATGGATAACGGTTACGGGGGCTAAAAGCGATATCGAAAGGATCGATTCTGCAGTGATCACAGTCAGCACAGGAACACTTGTAGGATCGGTGACTGTAATGGATAAGGTCCCCGTGCTTTGTGACAAAAGCGGCAAGGAGATCAGCAGTCAGTATGTAAGCTATGAAAAAGCCTATGTTGATGTATACGTTCCCGTATATCTTGAAAAGGAATTACAGCTGAAGGTGGATTTTGTCCACGGGCTTTACAACGACAAAAACTCCGCAGTGACACTTTCGCCATCCAAGATCAAGGTCAAGGGGGATGCCGCAAAGGTTGCGGAGCTTGGAGATACACTTACTGTAGGAAGGATCAACGAAAAGACAACATCAAATATTTTCTTCTTTGATATCACCTCAACTATGCTTGGAGAGGGTGTGGAGCTTCTTACGGGAAGCAAGATCACTGCAACTGTTGCCCACAACGGAGTTGAAACAACGGAGCTTCTTGTGGAGGCAGAGAACTTCACAGTGAACAATCCACACAAGATAGACTATAAGATCGCGCAGGACGGAGTGGTGATAAAGCTCAGATGCCCCACAGGTAAGCTTGGAGATGTGAACACCGACAATGTTCAGGTGGTTCTTGATCTTTCCAATATGGGAGGCACTGACAGCACATTCACAGCCAATCTGACGGTAATATTCAAGGGAGAGCTTGAGGGC
>SVUF01000061.1 GCA_015063395.1 Oscillospiraceae bacterium | reverse complement strand
TAATGAAACTTTGCAAAATATTGTTTTGTCTATTAACTTAAGACCAAAAAAATGTTTGGGGTGGCTTTCTCCCTTTGAAGCATTTTTTGGTGTTGCACTTGCTTGACAATCTGCCGGGGCACGGCGTAGCCGTGACGGAAGGAGCCTGCGTGACTTTGGAGTTTTGATAAGCTTTATTGTAACGCGCTCTCCCTCAGTCGCCTTCGGCGCCAGCTCCCTCTCGGAGGGAGCCTTTTTCAACCGAGCTTTCGTCTGTCTTGGGTAAGAAAATAAAAAAACAACATCCCACTGAAAAATTCAATAAAAAACCGCAGGGACAAGCTCCGTCTGCGGTTTTGTAAATTAAAAGTCTTATTCCGAAAAAGCCTTATAGATTGACTTGGAAATTTTATTGATTTTTTTGGGGTCTACCTTAACTACTTGACGGTCATAGGTTATAAGACCGTTGAGCTCGTCCTCCACATCGGAAAGCTGGGTATATACAGCACCTGCAAGACCCTTCTCTGCTTCGGGGATGATCTGCTTGGAATACAGGTCCTCAACTGATTTCAAAAAGATGTCCTCGGAGGACTTTTTTGAGTAGCCGAAGGTCTTCTTGTTAAAGGAATGATCTTTGATCCTGAGGGAGTATCCACCGAATTCGGAAATAACTGTGGGCTTATCGAGTGGGTATTTAAGTCGGATTTTTTTGAAGTAAATATGGTGGGAATATACATCACTGTTTTTGACGAAGAACCAGCCTGATGCAGTATCAACTACCCTGTTTCCGCATAAGGATTTGACAATTTTATAAGTATCTCCCGAAAATTGCCCCCACCCTTCGTTGAACACGGTGTAGTATATAACGGAGGGGGTTGAATAAAGTATATCCAGGATCTCCTTTGAGGTGTTGATGAACTGTTCCCTTTCCTTTTTGCTTCTTTTTGGAAGGATCATTCTTTTGAGTCCGAGTGTTGGTAAAGCGCTGTCGCGGAAAAACGAATATTTACCGTTGTTTATCATGTCCTGCATAACAAGCATACCGTGCTTATCGCATAAATGATAGTATACCAAGGGCTCAAGCTTGATGTGTTTTCGCAGGGTGTTGAAGCCCATTTTCTTTGCAAGAAGTATGTCATCTTCAAAGCCCTGTGGGGTTGCGGGAAGATAGATTCCGTCGGAATAATAGCCTTGGTCAAGAAGACCGTGGAGGAATATTTTTTTGCCGTTCAAATAGAACAGACCGTTCTTGCAGGTGAATTCCCGAAGGGCAAAGTAGCCTTCAATTTTGTCTTCCCCGCAGGTCAAGGTGTATTCATAAAGATAAGGATCGTCGGGGGACCAATTTCGCGGCTCTTCATCAACAAATTCAAAGTACTTCCCCGAAAATGAATAAGATTTTATACCCTTTGGCGTTTTGACTGCGATGGTTTTGCTGTCAGCACCGCCGTTTACGGTAAACACTGCCTTGTTGATTTCTGAGTGGATTTTGATGGAGCTTATATATTCCGCAGGAACGACCTCAAGCCAAACTGTCTGCCAGATTCCCGAGATCTCCGTATACCATATGCCCCCTCTTTTCTTACTTTGTTTACCGTAGGGATATGCCCTGTCTGTATTGTCCACACATTCCACGGTGATTTCGTTATTGGTGGAATTTTTAGAAAGACAGTGGGTAATGTCAAATGAAAAAGGAGTGTATCCGCCGTCGTGGGAGCCAACGGCATAGCTGTTTACATAAACACGGCAAAACCGATCCACAGCACCGAAGTGTAGGATAACTCTTTTGCTGTCAAGAGGCTTTTCCATGTCAAAACGGCGTGAATATACAAAGGTGTCTGCGGCAGGAATTTTTTTGCAAATTCCGGAAAGCTTTGATTCGGGAGGAAACGGAACGGTTATTTTATATTTTTTAAGACTTCCCTTTTTTGTACCGTGGAAAAACAATTCCCATGTGCCGTTGAGGCAAATGAAGCTGTCGCGTTTCATTTGAGGGCGCGGATGGATATCCCATGGAATTTTGCCAACGCTATTTTCGTATTTTGATGTAAGATCGCTGTAGCTCATGGTTAAACTCCCTTAATTAAATTTTAACTAAAAATAGTATAGCATAGAAATGATTATAAATCAAGAAGGTGAAGAAGGATTTTGAAAAAATGAAAAAAACCAACCATATTATTATAAATAACAACATAAAATACTTGACTTAAAGTTGAAACTGATGTATAATATAATTTGAGTAATAATATCAAAAGGAGTATCCTTTATGGAGAGAGTCAGCAAAATTAATTACTATCTTGACATAGCTCAAACAGTTGCAAAAAGAGGAACATGTCTCAGGCGTTCATTTGGAGCGATCATTGTGAAAAACGATTCCATTGTTGCAACCGGCTACAACGGTGCGCCGAGAGGCAGAAAGAACTGCTGCGATCTTGGGGTGTGCATGAGGGAAAAGCTCAACATTCCAAGAGGCGAAAGATACGAGCTTTGCAGATCCGTTCATGCAGAGGCAAACGCCATAATACATGCTTCACGGGAGGAGACCTTGGGTTCAGTGCTGTATCTTGCGTGTATCAATCCCAAAACGGGAGATATATATTCGGGAACGACCTCATGCTCAATGTGCAAGAGACTTGTAATTAATGCGGGGATCGAGAAGGTCATAGTCAGAGAGGACGAAGAAAACTTCACTGAATATCCCGTTGCGGATTGGATCGAAAACGACGATAGCCTTACAGGTATATTCGGGTATTGACGTAAAGCAAAACGGCATGGAAAACAAGGAATATTTTATAATCCGTCCATTCAAGACCGAGGATGTTGTTGAGGTCAGAGGCATTATGGAGAAATCCGGTTTGGATCCGTGGAGTATTGAAAGTCTGGAGGAGGTTGGCTCCCCTGTATCTCTGACACAAGGATTTTGCGCGGAGATGGACAATAAAGTAATCGGATTTGTTATATACTGGATTATGTTTGACGACACACAAATCTTTGACGTGGCAGTAGCAGAGGAATATCGCCGACAAGGTGTTGCAACTGCTTTGATAGAGGCTGTCAGAAAAAAAGCTTGGGAAAGCGGCGCGTCACGGCTTCTGCTTGAGGTAAGGCAATCAAACGAGGGAGCAAGAAGCTTTTACAAATTATTTGGATTTGCGGAACAGGGAATTTCAAAAAATCATTATTCATTCCCACGTGAAGACGCAATTCTTATGGAAAAAATTATAGTTTAAAAAAATAATACTAAATGCGATGAAAGTGAGGAAAAAAGCATGATACTTGTTACGGGAGGATGCGGATATATCGGTTCGCATACAGTGGTTGAGCTTGCAAATGCGGGCGAAAAGGAAATTGTAATTGTTGATAATCTTATAAATTCCAAGGTTGAGGTAATTGACAGGATAAAGAAGATCGTTGACGTTGATATTAAGTTTTACAATGCAGATATAAATGATGAAGAAGCACTTGACAAAATTTTTGAGGCTCATAAGCCCGACAGCGTTGTGCATTTTGCAGGACTTAAGGCTGTTGGCGAGTCTGTAAGAGAGCCTCTTTGGTATTATTCCAACAATATCAGCGGAACATTAAAGCTTCTTTCTGTTATGAAAAAGCACGGCTGCAATAAGATAGTATTCTCATCTTCGGCTACAGTATACGGTGAGAACAATGTGGCTCCCTATGTTGAGGAAATGCCCACATCAGCAACCAATCCTTACGGTTGGACAAAGGTAATGCAGGAGCAGATGCTCAGGGATATTGCAGCGGCAAACCCCGAAATGTCAGTGGCGCTTCTTCGTTATTTCAATCCTATTGGAGCACATGAAAGCGGACTGATCGGAGAGGATCCCAACGGAATTCCCAACAACCTGCTTCCCTACATTTGTAAGGTGGCAATGGGCAGGCTTCCAAAGCTCAATGTTTTCGGAAATGATTATGATACACACGACGGTACGGGCGTCCGTGACTATATTCACGTTGTTGACCTTGCCATCGGTCATGTTAAGGCACTTGATTATCTCAACAAAAACAAGGGAGTTCTCACTGTAAACCTCGGAACAGGAATCGGATATTCCGTTCTTGATGTTGTAAAGGCGTATGAAAAGGCGAGCGGTGTTGAGGTCAAGTATGAAATCGTGCCGCGCCGTCCCGGTGATATAGCAACATGCTACGCAAATGCGGAAAAGGCATGGGAGCTTCTTGGTTGGAAAACAGAGCGTGACCTTGCAAAAATGTGCGAGGATTCATGGAACTTTGCAAAGAATAATATGTAAAAAGCATATTTTACGGATATAAACGAAGGAAACAATGAATAATAAAGAAAAAAGACTTGTTGCTCATTTGAAAAAAAGAGGAATGACCATAACCACGGCAGAATCCTGTACGGGCGGAATGATCGCCTCGGATATAATATCTGTGGACGGTGCATCCGATGTGATAAAGGGAGCTTTTGTTACCTATTCCGATGAAATGAAGGTCAAGGAGCTTGGCGTCAAGGCAAGGGATATAAAAAAATATTCTGCAGTAAGCTCAAGAGTTGCATATGAAATGGCAATGGGAGCAAAGGCAAAAACAGGAGCAAATGTGGCTCTTGCCACAACGGGATATGCAGGACCCACAGGGGAGCTTGTGGGGCTTGTATACATCGCGGTATGTGTTGGATCGGAAATAAAGGTATACCGATTTAAGTTCAAGGGCGGCAGACAAAGGATCAGAAGGCTGGCAGCGGATACTGCCATGTGCCTTGTAATCAAAGAGATCGGCAAAAGATGAAAAAAACAGAGATCATAGTAGTTACCGGTCCCACAGCATCGGGTAAAAGCGCCCTTGCAGAAAGACTTGCCCTTGAAAAAGGCGGCGAGATCGTTTCCTGTGATTCCATGCAGATATACAGAGGACTTGATATCGGAACGGCAAAGCCGACAAAAGAGGAGCAAGAAAGAGTCAGATACCACATGATCGACATTGTTGATGTGGAAGATGAATATTCCTGCGCCGATTTTGTAGTAGACGCAAAAAAGGCGATTGCAGATATTGAGTCAAGGGGTAAGCTGCCCATATTGTGCGGCGGAACAGGACTTTATATAGAAAATATACTGTACCCCACGGATTTTTCAACTGCGGGGTCGGACGAGGAGTATCGCAAGAGCCTTGAGGTATATTCCAACCATGAGCTGTATCAGATGCTTTTGGAGGTGGACCCAAAGAGCGCTGAAGGTAACCATGAAAACAACAGAAAAAGAGTTGCAAGAGCGCTGGAGATATATCATCTTACGGGAATACCGAAAAGCCAATGGGATCAGCAGTCAAGAACGCGGGAATCCGAGTATATTGCAAGGCATATCAGTCTTGTTGCTTCGGACAGAGACTATCTTTATGACAGAATAAACCGCAGAGTCGATCTTATGATATCCCAAGGTCTTGTGGAGGAAGCAAGGAAGCTTGACTTTGAAAAATGCAAAACCGCGGGACAGGCAATCGGCTACAAGGAGCTTCGCGGATATCTTGAGGGCGGGATCTCCCTTGAAGAAGCCGTTGAAAATTTAAAGAGATCCACAAGAAATTATGCCAAGCGTCAGCTGACGTGGTTTTCAAGGTATAAAAATGCAGAATTTATTGATATATGTGAAAAAGTTTTTCAGTAATTTTTTAAAGCTTGATTTCAAATATTTGAAAAACAAGGGCATTTATGTTCTGACTGCGGTGGTATCTGTTTTTCTGATGGTGTACATCGCTTTTCAGATCAAGCTTTCAGCTGTTGACAATACGGTGTGTATTCAAGTGGCTGAAAAAAACAAAGTCAGCGTATATACGGATCTTTCGGGATATATGTTCATGGACGAGGAGAGCATTGTATATTCCGAGAATGGATACCTGTGGGTTCCTGACCCGAAATATCTCGGGAAGTATGTTGATGATGGTATCACCCTTGGTAACGTATACAATACGAGTGACAGGGAAGCTGTTGAAAAAATAAAGGAAATAGATGAAAAGATCGCCATTCTGAAAAAATGCATGGTGGTCAATGAGGGGATTTTGGGTTCAAAGGAATATGACAAGGACGTAAAAAATTCCTACAGTACTGTTCTTGAGTCCATCAGAACGGGAAATCTGTTTGCCTTGAGGCAGAACACAGAATCGTGGCTGCTTACACAGGGAAAAAAGAACATAGCAATCAGTTACGTTACCAGCTATAACCCTGAGATAAAGGCTTTAGAAAACGAAAAAGCAATGATTATTTCATCACTTGGAGAGGGTACTGAAATAAAGGCTTCAAATAACGGAAGATATTTTGGCTATACTGACGGATACGAGGAGTATTTTTTATATAATATAGCCAAAAGCGGAAATTACGACGAGATACATGAGCTTTTGTCGAAGGTGGGAAGTGCTTCTGTTGAAAACAGGAAGGGCTCACCCTGCGGAAAGCTGGTGTATTCATCAAAATGGTATTTCGTTGCGGCTGTAACCAAGGAGGATCTGAAGGATCTTGATGTTGGAAAGACGTATTCGGCGGCATTTGAGGAAAACAACTCCAAGGTCATGAGCTTGAAGTATGAAAGAACCCTGCTCGGTAGTAAGGGCAACGGATATGCGGTGTTTTCCTGTAATGATATGCCGGAGGATTTTGAGCATGTAAGATTCCAAAATATAAGGCTCAAAACTGCGGAATATGAAGGAATTTGCATAGGAAGCTCCAGCGTCAGATATAATGACGGCGAGCTCGGGGTATATGTTGCAAAAAGCGACAAGATGTATTTTAGAAAAATAAGGATAATTACAGAATATGGCGGAATGTATGTGGTAAAGCCTTTAGATGATTTTACTACAGAAGAAAAGGCAGCCATAGGTGATGATGAGATCTATCTCAGCAATTATGAAACTGTAATTGTATCGGGTAAGGATCTTTGGGAAGGTAAGTACATCGATATGTCGGAGCTTAAGGATTGAAAGAGGGATAGCAATGATCAGCGCCATAGAATCAGCAAATAAGCTAAAGGAATATGAAAAGCACATAGAGGAGCTTTGTGCCAAAGGCGGATATTGGGACCGTGTCAAGCTTCTGGGTGCTACAAAAACCGTTGAAGCAGAGAGAATAAACGAAATACGAAAGCTGACGGGACTTTCCTGTATAGGAGAAAACCGCGTCCAAGAGCTTCTTGAAAAATATGATGCGCTTAACAAAGAGGGGCTTGAGCTTCATTTTATTGGAAAACTCCAATCAAATAAGGTCAAGTATATAATTGATAAGGTCACAATGATCGAGTCCTTGGACAGTCTTTCCTTGGCGAAGGAAATACAGCGTCAGGCAAAGAAGCGCGGAATTGTCATGGACGTGCTCATTGAGGTCAATATCGGCAGAGAAAAGGAAAAAAGCGGAGTTCTTCCCGAGGATATTTATGCATTTATAGACAGCATAAAGGACCTTGATGCCATAAGGGTAAAGGGTATTATGACCATTGCTCCAAGGTGTGACAAAAAAGAGGAAAGAATTAAATTTTTTGAAGAAACTTACAAAATATTCATTGACATTTCAAGCAAAATGCCCCATAATATAAGCATGTCTGTTTTGTCAATGGGCATGACGGAAAGCTACGAGGAGGCAATCTTGTCAGGTGCAAATCTCGTAAGGATCGGAAGCGGAATATTCGGAAAAAGAGACACCGCGGCAAAGTCCGAGGAAAACAATAATAAATAATTTCAGATAAGAAAAACAGAAATACATAAACGGAGGAAAGAAAGATGGCATCAATGAAGGGATTTGATTTATTCAATACCAACAAAAAGGGAGCGGCAGAGGAAACACCCGTAGCTGAGCCCGCAGTAGCAGAGTCCGTAATCATGGCGGATCAGGACATGGCAGAGGAAGAAGGAACAGAAAACCTTGAGATCAGGGTTGTTCGTCCCAAGAGAGTTGACGAGGCAGAGCAGATTGCAAACTATCTTCTCAGCGGATGTCTTGTGTTCCTCAACCTTGAATCAACCGACAAGGCAACAAGCAGAAGACTTATTGACTATCTCCAGGGAGCGATCTACGTTCTCAAGGGAGAGCTTCAGCGCGTATCATCAACCGCATTCATTCTCAGCCCCAGCGGAGTTGAGATCTCAGGAGCGGTTGCGGCTGAGAGCGCTGCAAAGACAGAAGAACCCAAAACTGTAATTTCAGACGGATTTGGCGATCTTTAATTGAGAAAAAGCGAAAAGGGAGATCCGCTTTTTGAAAGCGGATTTCCCAAGGCTTTTTGATAATCCTTTAAGGGAAAAGGTATTTTTTAATGTTAGATATACTCTATGTATTTGTATACGGAATGCTGCAGGTGGTGTTTGGATCATTCATTATAAGAATGATTTTTTCGTGGATCAACCCGGAAAGTGATAACCCTATATACAGAGCGGCATATTTTCTTGCGGAAATATTTGTGGCACCTATCAGGGTGTTTATGGAAAAGCACAATTTGTTTCAGGATTTGCCCATTGACCTGTCTTTTACCTTTGGGTACATTTTGGTTATGATCCTGGAAATTATACTGTTGATCTTTTAAGGTCGGATAAGTTTGAAAACAACGGTTTTGTGCCGAAGAATAAAGTAAAAAAATAAAGAATAAATAAAAAGCCCTTGGAATGATGTGAGGTTAAGGGTTAAAGAAAGTAAGGTGAAAAAATGCTTCCTCCATTTGAACTTAAAAACAAAAAGAAGTTTTCTGTGGTGTTAAGAGGATATTCTCAACAAGAGGTTGACGAGCATATAGAATATTTGATAGAAAAATACTCGGAGCTGTACCGTAAAAACGATGAGCTTGAAAGACAGATACGTATGCTTACATCAAAGCTTGATGAGCTTGAGACCAAGGAAGACGCAATCAACAGAGCCATCGTAGGAGCTCAAAAGCTTAAGGAGAAGATCATATCAGAGGCAGAAGCAGAAGCGGAGCTTATAACCACAGGTGCAAAGAACAGCGCTGCAAGGATAATCTCCAATTTTGAAAACAAGATCAGACATGAAAAAGCAATACTTCATGCCATGATCGATCAGGTATCGGAATTCAAGGCGCAGATGCTTGAAACATACGAAACACATATAAATCTCTTGAATGAGATCGCACCCGATGAGGTGGATCCCGATTACGACAGATCTGACAGTGCTTATGTTGCAAGAATAATGTCCGATATAAGAAAGGCTGCGGACGAAGCGGCAAGAGAAGAGGATGAGGACGCTCCAATGGCGGAGCTTTTTGATGGCACCGATCCCGGAGAGTTTGCTCCTGTTGACGAAGAAGCGGAAGAAGAGCAAAAGCCCCAGCCCATAAGAAGAATGAGGGCAAAAAGACATCCAAAACTTGCAAAAAGAATAGAACAGATCATTGAAGAAGAAACAAACAGGGGCACGTCTGATGAAGAAAGTGAAAATTCCGATGATACAGACGATTCCTTGAAGCAGCTGTTTGGAAATGACGGCTCGGATAAATGATAATAAAAAAGTAAAATCAATATAAATGCCTACAAGGTATATCGGGGTGAATTCCCTGAAGGAGAGGAGAAAAAATGGCAAAGGACTATACATCAACACTTAATCTGCCGGGAACAAGCTTTTCGATGAGAGCGAATCTTCCCGAGCGTGAACCCAAAATGCTGGAGGAAGTAACAAAGAAGGATATATACAACAAAATGCTTGTGAGAAATGAAGGTAAGCCTACATTCCTTCTTCATGACGGCCCTCCATTCTCAAACGGAAATATCCATATGGGTACTGCGATGAACAAGATACTCAAGGACTTCATCAACAAGTCAAAGCACATGATGGGATATCAGGTACCCTTCATTCCCGGTTGGGACAACCATGGAATGCCCATTGAGTCTGCAATCATCAAAAAGAGTAAGCTTGACCGTAAGAAGATGAAGATCTCTGACTTCAGACGTGCTTGCGAAGCTTTTGCAATGGATTATGTAAATCTTCAGATGACATCATTCAAGCGTCTTGGCGTTCTTGCAGATTGGGAACACCCCTATCTCACAATGTCCCCTGAATTTGAGGCAAGAGAGATCAAGGTGTTTGGAGAAATGTTCAAAAAGGGATATATTTATAAGGGACTTAAGCCTGTATATTGGTGTCCTGTTGACGAGACTGCACTTGCAGAGGCAGAGATCGAGTATCAGGACGATCCCTGTACAACCATCTATGTTAAGTTTGCGGTAAAGGACGATCAGGGCAAGCTTGGCACACCCCTTGACAAAACATATTTCATTATTTGGACAACAACAACATGGACTCTTCCCGGAAACCAGGCAATTGCACTGAACCCCTATGAGAGTTATGCAGTGATCAAGGCAGACAACGGTGAGTATTATATCACCGCAGAGGCCCTTGCGAGAAAGACGATGCAGGCGGGCGGAATTGAAAATTATGAGATCGTAAAGGTAATGCCCGGACGTGACATGGAATATATGGTTGCGCGTCATCCCTTCCTTGACAGAGACAGCCTTATTGTTAATGCTGACTATGTTACAATGGAAAGCGGTACAGGATGTGTGCACACAGCCGGCGGATTCGGTGTGGATGACTATATCACATCAAGAAAATACGGAATTGAAATCGTTGTTCCTGTTGATGACAAGGGATATCAGACTGCAGAGGCAGGTAAGTATGCAGGACTTTTCTATGAGGAGTCCAACAAGGCGATCTATGATGACATGGTAGTGTCAGGAGCGCTGTTTGCTTCTGAAAATGTAAGCCACTCATATCCTCACTGCTGGAGATGTAAGAAGCCCATCATCTTCCGTGCAACACCTCAGTGGTTCTGTTCTGTGGACGCCTTCAAGAAGGAGGCTGTTCAGGCTTGTGAAGATGTGGATTGGCTTCCTGCATGGGGCGGCGACCGTATCAAGCAGATGGTAAAGGAAAGAGCGGATTGGTGTATCTCCCGTCAGCGTCATTGGGGTCTCCCCATTCCTGTATTCTACTGCGCAGACTGCGGAAAGGTGATCTGTGATGAGGATACGATAAATAAGGTTTCCGAGGTCTTCGGAAAGGTTGGCTCAAATGCATGGTTTGATATGGAAGCAAAGGAGCTTCTTCCCGAGGGGTATGCTTGCTCATGCGGATGCACAGAGTTCAAGAAGGAAACAGACACACTTGACGGATGGTTCGATTCAGGATCAAGCCATTTCGCAGTAATTGAAGATAAAGAAGGACAGAAGTGGCCTGCAGACCTTTACCTTGAGGGTGCAGACCAGTACAGAGGTTGGTTCCAGTCATCCTTGCTTACAGCTGTTGGAGCAAAGGGACAGGGGGCGCCCTACCGTCAGGTTCTTACACACGGATGGGTAGTTGACGGAGAGGGCAAAGCGATGCATAAATCCCTTGGAAACTCCATTTATCCCGAGGACGTAATCAAGAAGTACGGTGCGGATCTTGTAAGACTTTGGGTTGCATCCTCTGACTACAGAGTTGACGTAAGAGTATCTGATAATATATTCAAGCAGCTTTCTGAGGCATACCGTAAGATCAGAAACACTGCAAGAATTATAATGGCGAACCTTGGCGGATTCAATCCGGATACAGACGCTGTGTCATTTGACAAGCTTTATGATATCGATAAGTGGGCACTTTCACGTCTCAATAAGCTTATCAAAACAGTGGAAAAGGCATACAATGAGTATGAATTCCACGTAGTATACCATGAAATCGTAAACTTCTGCACAATTGATATGTCAAAGCTTTATATCGATATTACCAAGGACAGACTTTATGTTGAGGCTGCTGAAAGCGAAGGACGCCGTGCTGCCCAGACAGCACTTTATGAGATCCTCCAGACCCTCACAAAGATGATCGCCCCCATTCTTGCCTTCACATCCGACGAGATCTGGCAGAATATGCCCCATAAGGCAAGTGATAACACAGAAAACGTACTTCTCAATGATATGACTGTTGCAAGCGATGCCTTTGATTTTGCCGATATTGAGGCTCACTACAACAAGCTCTTTGATCTTCGTGATGACGTACTTAAGGCACTTGAGGTTGCAAGAACAGAAAAGCTCATCGGTAAGTCCCTTGAGGCACAGGTTGAGATCTATGCTGATGCCGAGGCAAAGGCACTCCTTGAAAGCTTTGGAGATGACCTTAAGGCAGTGTTCATTGTATCCAACGTAAAGGTTGCTGATCTTGGCAGCGCTCCTGCAGATGCATATGCAGAAACAGTATCCGGCATTAAGGTTAAGGTGTCCGTAGCAAGCGGATGCAAGTGCGACCGTTGCTGGATGCACTCCGAAAATGGCAAGACGACAGAGGACGGCGGATTCCTTTGCTATCGTTGTCTGGAGATCA
>SVUF01000060.1 GCA_015063395.1 Oscillospiraceae bacterium | reverse complement strand
CACACTAATAGATACCGTGGCTCAATATACGGTTTTCGGGAAACGCGTGGGCTAAAACACGGTTGAAAACACCGATGTCAATGATGCCCTTGCCGCAGAACAGCCCTTTGCCGAAAAGGGATTGATAAAAGTCAAAAGAAGGAACGCGGTAGTTGTCAGCTCCGCCTGAGCCAAACACCGTGAGGGTAAAGGGCGTTGCGGAAAAGGCACTTGGAGAAAGCACGATCCTCGGCTGCATGATACCGTAACCGGAAATGACCCGTCCGTTTTTGATGATGGGCTTGTTGTCGGGGTGGAGCATGGCAAGAACCATCCGCCGAGCGTCCCCATGGGAAAGCATGGTGTCAAAATCGAGGGTTATGAGGTATTTGGTGTCCCTTATAAAGCTTTTGGGAAGGATCAAATGCTCAAACCTATGTTCCTCGTTATATTCAAGAAAGGCGCAAAGATCAATAATAGCTCCGCGCTTGCGTTCCCACCCCGAAAATTTACCGCTGTCATGGGTATATTTTCTCGGACGGACAAACAGGCAGAAGCGGTCACCGTATTTTTTTGAAAGACCTTCAATTCCTTTTGTGGCGGTGTTTATTATATCATCATCACGGGGATCATTTGGGGAGTCGCTTTCGGGAAGATCTCCGAGAATGCCGAAAACTAAATTTTCATCTCGGTTGCGGTTATAGATGTCCTCAATGTTTTGAAGAAGCCTCGGCAGATTGTCGGTGTCAATAAGAGAAGTGACCACAACTGCGGTTTTGGCATTTTTAGGAACTGTGTCCTTTTTGAGTCTTGGAATGAATCCGGGGTCAACTGCTCTTGAGGTAAAATAGATAAGGATACCTCGCAGGGCTTCAAAAACGGGAATTGCAAGAAAAAGCATTGGAAAAAATCCAAAAATGAAAAAGACGGCAATAAGGGATAAAACGAAAAGGGAAAACAGCAGAGGAAAAAATATTTTTCCCGCAACAGAAGTGCCCTTCGATTTTTCGGGGCTGTAGATCCTTGCTGCTTCGATCTCCGAGATCTTGTGCTTTTTTGCGTATTTATATATCCTTTTACGGATCTTTTCCTTGGTGTCGTCATCGCTTTCGCGGTAGCTGTGGGGATTTTGACGCAAAAGTATGCGGTTTACCTCGGAAAGAGAGCCATAAAAGCTTTCCATGTCAAAATCATCGATCTCTGAAAGCAAATGGAGCGCGTTTTGCAGATCCATTTTGTCAAGGTAAAGATTTATGAAAATTTGTCTTGTAAGGGCATAAATAAAAAGGAAGATCTCCGTGTCCTGCAGATCCTTCAGCTTTTTCATTTCGCGGGAAAGCTCTTGAAGGTTGGGAGAGTCGTTTGAGTCAAAAAGGGCGCAGTAGATAAGCTCCGTGACCCTTGGACATTTTTTTGGGTCTCCGCCTTTAAGGTTTGCAGAATATTTACGCAAGGGATATATGGCATCGGTGCTTGAGTATTTTGCCAAAACCTTGGATATAAGTATTTTAGTATTCATGAAAAAGCCTCCGACTGAAATCTTTTAGTAGATTATTGACGGATTTTTTTGAAATAAACTTTTTTTGGGAAGTCTTTTTGAAAAACGGATCATTATAAAGGTAAAAAAAGATCCCAAAACGCCGTGTGGACGTATTGGGATTTTAATTTAATTACCTTTTATTTCTTATTATTTTTTACGATTATTTTTGATGATAACCAAGGCGACGCCACCCAAAATGATTGCCAAGGCGATAGTTATTACTATGATCCACACTGCATTGTTTTGTGGCTCATTTTCCGTAATCGGAGGCTCTGCCGTTTCTTCGGGTGTAGGAGTCAATTCAGGTATTTGAACAACGGTTTCAATTGGTGTCGGAGTTGGCGTTGGAGTTGGTTTTGGATTGATTTCCCGAGGTGGAAGAACGGAATATTTACTGCCCTCAAAAACGTAGTTGTGAAAATTCTCCAGATTGCTTTGATAATAAGTTTCATAGGGTTTTTCATAACCGTTTTCCGTCATTTTATCAATATATTCCTGCAAAGTACCGTCATATTCCTTTTTCTTCATTAACAGCTCCTGAAGTGAAAAGATTTCAGAGCGCATGTCGCTGTAAAGATTCGTTCGCATTTCTGCATATACCCCGTTTTCGGTAAGATACAGAGCAATTAAACCGCATTTTTCTTCTAAGAAATAAACCTTATCAATTATGCTCAGTTCTTTTCCATCGACCTCAATTGCATTTTTTTCGTCCTCAAAATACATTAGCATGGGAAGCATATAGTGTCTGTCAAGGTAAGAATCAGATGCTTCAAGCTTATTGTTTACAAGAAAGGCGTCAAGGCAATCGTCATTGTTATATACAACGAATTGCTTTTTACCAAGCTTCTCGGCATTTTCGATTATACTGAACACGTCTGTCTCTGAGCCAAGATCAAATAAACCGAAATAGGTTAAAACTATATTTTTGTTGGCACCCATATCCTCTGAAAAGCTGTTTTTCAAGCTGTTTATATTGTTGGCTTTTAGCTCGGTAATATCCTGATAGTCATTAAGGTCAACCTTATTTTCGGGGATGGATGGATAAGAACAGTCAATGGCTTCAATAGGAGCAAGAAAGCGGATATAATTCCACATCGGAGTGCCTCCAAATAGTATATTTTGCGGAAATTCCATTTTCTTGAAGTCATATATCCACTTCATAAAATCCGCAAAATTCTCCCATAAGTAAATGGCTTTTGATTTAGTGTCGGGATATAAAACCTCAACAAACGCTTCTTCTTCGGTAACATAGATTACAAAATCTAAGCTTTGCGCTCCAAGTCCGAAATAGATAACCTCAAGGATCTTATATTCATTTCCGAAAAATTCAACGCTTTGTTTTTGTTCAAGGCTTCTGAGTTGCTCCAAGAGAGTTTTTTCCCAACCTGCTCCGGTTGATGAAAATACTTTTTCATGCTTGTGGCTGAACATCAAATACTCATCGGAATCATCAAAAGCATAAACACAATGTGACAGATTCAGAGACAGCTTTCCGTTAATATAATTCGGAGCTTTAATATCGATTTCGGAAACAAACCTTATTGCCTCAGATACTGAATTGCTTGAAATATGATCAAATTCTTCCAATATGAATTTCTGTAATGCCAAGGTATCATATACCGGAACAATTGTTTTACCCTCCAGTATTTCTTCGCCGTTTTCCGTCGTAGTTTTGAAATATTCTTTTGCTTGTTCAATTTCGTTGTTGATTATGTTATTGAAATTGCTTAAATAGATGAAATCGGAAGCTGAAAAGGTTAATTTTTTGATATTCTCCGTATAAAAGCTCAGTGTTGTTGGAATTCCATTGTGCATAAAAGAAGCCATGTAGGGAACAAAATCATTGTTGGTGGTTTTGTAGATCTTAACCTTTGCAATTCCTATATCCTTTATAATATCGGTAGCCAAAGAGCTGACAAACGGAATTTCTTCGGTTTTGTCACAGTGAAATCTTATTTTGCACCGTTCTTCGTTTGCTTCAAAGTTTATATCTCCCCAAAGGACAGTATCGTTGTGATAGTAAACGATCATTGAAAACATGGATTTCGGAATTGGAAGCTTTTTCAAGGTCTTAATTATTTCCAAAGCATCTTTGTAGTCAGGAAACATCAGATAAGGCTTTTGCGCACTCAGGTATTCATCATAATGATCCTTGCTTTTGGTTGAATCAACAAAGCTCAATAAATCCTCTAAGGAATGAAACTCCAAGCTATGATCAGGTTCGATATCGGGCGGTAAAGCCTCAGTATCCTTTGGAAGCGGCGTAGGAGAAACATCGGTGTAAGCATCGGGAGTCGGTGTTTGTGTAACGTCAGATGTTGTCACGAAATCCATTGTGTTTTGTCCGTTTTCGGTTTCAATGGGTGTAATATCATTTGTTTGTTGATTACATGACGATAAAAATAGAGTTAATGTAACAAACATAATAATAATCAGCTTGTTTTTCATGTTGCACCTCCAAAAAAAATATAATCCGTTCTTCTGATATAAGGATTCCTTCTTAAATCCTCAATTATATTATATCACAAAAAAATTAAAAAAACGATTTTTGGGATAAACGATATGATTTTAGGGATAAACGATGTGTAGGACATTTTTTGTTGTGATATTAGCCAAAAACACAACTGCATTTTTGTGCAAAATAATAATACATATAAACTTGAAAACGTAAACTTTAAATTGTCAATGCTTTTTAATACAATTATAGATTTATTATTTTTTACGATTATTTTTGATGATAACCAAGGCGACGCCACCCAAAATGATTGCCAAGGCGATAGTTATTACTATGATCCGATGAATTATCCTTTGGCAAGGAATCCAAGTTCATTTTGATCCTTTATATCCTTGTCCGTCAACGTATGCATTCCCGTTGTATATCCTTTGCTTCTATCACGGGTCGCCCAGAATCTGTTGAACAATTCCTTATAACGCTCATGGTTTTCCGACCACGTAAACGAAAAATAACCAAAACTTATCACTTGTTCGTTTTTGGCTACATAAACAAGAGCGGAATATGGCTGACCAACTTTAAAATCATTAATAAAACTTCCCTCAGGACAATCTACAACAGATAAAAAATATATGTTATTACCGTTTTCATATTGGTAGTGACGAAAAGGCATCAGTGTATATGGACCGATAAGATCATCTGTAGAAGTTACTGTTTTATCCGTGGGATGATAATACAACCCAAAGGTATATTCTGAGTTTCCGTTGCAAATGTTTTCAGACGGATTAAAAATATTACTTTTCACGATATACGGTAATTCAATAAAAGCACAGTGACACCAAGTGCCATTATCCTGTATGGGCCATACGTCAAATCCCGTACCAAAAAGCTCTGCCGATTCCAACTTATTTGCATTAAAATAAGCACCAGAAGAAAAATCACCTTTTTGGGGAGATATTAATATTTGATTCCAAAAATCAAGATTGCTTTTTATAAAATCATCGTGTGTATCGGTTTTAGTTTTTATTGTTTCAGACACGGGTGTATCTGTCAAATTATCTGTTTCCTCTGTTAATGTCTGGGTTGGAACAACTGACTGATCACATGAAGTAAATAATAAGGAAAACAAAGATAAAAAAACAATTATTAAAAAACTTTTTTTCATTAGAACCACTCTTCCTTTCATTTATTTTACAAGGATTCCTTCTTAAATCCTCAATTATATTATATCACAAAAAAATTTAAAAAACGATTTTTGGGATAAACGATATGATTTTAGGGATAAACGATGTGTAGCGCATTTTTGTTGTGATATTAGCCAAAAACACAACTACATTTTTGTGCAAAAAAACAATACATATAAACTTGAAAACGTAAACTTTAAACTATCAATGCTTTTTAATACAATTTGTATTTATTTCATCTTTATTATATCATAAGTACAGAATTTTGTCAATGCATACATGATTTTTTTGTAATTAATGACAATAAGTTGGCAAAAAGCTAATAAAATAACCCCTGCGGATCTGAAATGATCTGCAGGGGTATATAATAATTGAAAAAATTATTTTGTAAGATCGTAGGTGTCCTTAGCGATCATGTATTCCTCATTGGTGGGGATCATGTAAACCGCAACCTTGGAGCCTTCCTTGGAAAGTCTTGTAACACCGTGCTTACCCATTGTCTTAGCATTAACCTCTGTGTCAAGGTCAACACCGAGGAACTCAAGTCCCTCAAGAGCGCCTGCGCGGAGCATACCGTTGTTTTCACCGATACCTGCGGTAAATACGATTGCGTCAACACCGCCAAGAGCAGCAGCATAGCTTCCGATGTACTTTTTGATCTGGTACATAAGGATGTCCATTGCGAGCTGGCAACGCTCAGCCTTTTCGCCGCCGTTCTGAACCTCAGCGATAAGCTCTCTCATGTCGGAAGAAAGTCCGGAAACTCCAAGAAGACCGCACTTCTTGTTCATGAAGTCGTTGATTCCCTCAACACCGATGTTGTATGTTTCCATCATCTTGGGAACGATTGCGGGGTCGATGTCTCCGCAACGAGTACCCATTTCAACACCTGCAAGAGGTGTAAGACCCATACTTGTGTCGATAACCTTACCGTCCTTAACAGCGGAAATGGAAGAACCGTTTCCAAGGTGGCAGGTAACGATCTTTGTACCTTCAGTCTTGCCGAGGATCTTGCACATTTCAATTGCAACGTACTTGTGAGAAGTACCGTGAGCGCCGTAACGGCGGATGTGCATATCCTTTGTCATTTCATAGGGGATGGGGTATGTCTTTGCGTAGTCGGGCATTGTTGTGTGGAATGCTGTGTCGAATACAAGAACATTGGGAGTTCCGGGCATAACCTCAAAGCAGCCCTTGAGACCCTGAATGTGTGCGTTTGTGTGAAGGGGAGCATAGTCATAGCAAAGCGCAAGCTTCTCCATAACGTCGTCTGTAACAACAACGGATTCAGAGAAGTAAGGACCGCCCTGAACGACTCTGTGACCAACGGCGTAGATCTCTGTCATGGATGCGATGCAGCCCTCCATGCCTTCAACCTTACCCATAAGAGCGTCTGACATCATCTGAGTAGCAACGGAGTGGTTCTTCATTTCAACGGAAATGCAAACCTCCTCACAGCCTGTTTTTGTGTACTTGAGCTTGCTTGTTGAAAGACCTACGTTGTCGCAAAGACCCTTTGCAAGAACAGCGTAATTGTTTTCAACATCGAATAATTGGAATTTCAGTGATGAGCTTCCAGCGTTTACAACGAGAATTTTCATATTTTCCTCCGGATTGACAAATTTAAATTTATATGTTACAATTAATTATACAACTTTTTTTTGAACTTTTCAATATGATTTTGATTTTTTTTTTGCTTTTTTATTTAGAAAAAAACAAGCGATTTTGCCGATTATTACACTAAATTCAACAAAAAACAACCGTGAGGAGTGTACTCATGAAAACTGTTGCGATAATAACTGAATACAATCCCTTCCATCGCGGTCATGGGCTTCAGCTTGAAAAAATACGGGAGCTTTATGGGGAGGCGCGGATAATTGCCATAATGAGCGGCAATACGGTTCAAAGAGGCGAGGTAGCCCTGTTTGACAAATATCTGAGGGCAGAGGCGGCAATACGTTGCGGAGTGTCGGCTGTTTTTGAGATCCCGTTTCCATATTCCTGTGCCTGTGCTGAAATTTTCGCAGGAGCGGGAGTCAGCATATCAAACAGCCTTGGCGGCATAGATGCCCTTGTTTTCGGTTCGGAATGCGGAGACATCGAGGCTCTCACAAAAATGTCAAGGAACCTTCAAAGCGAGGAATTTCAAAAGGCGCTTTGTGATTTTTCAAAGGAAAATAGAAGCATGCCATATCCCAAAAGGCGTCAGACGGTATATGAAGGTCTTTACGGCAAGGGCAGCTTTTCCTCGGGATCCAACGACATTCTCGGAATTGAGTATATAAACGCCCTTAGCCAACAGGGGTCGGGGATCACTGCCGTAACATATAAAAGAGAGGCAGGCTACACTGCCAAGGCGGCGAGGTCTGCTGTAAGGGAAGGCAGGGGTGTTTTGGAGCTTGGAGAAATATGCCGTCATGTTTTTGAAGGAAAGCCTCACACCGATTCTTTAAGGGCAGGGGAGCTGATGCTTCAGGCTGTAAAAAGAGAGGGCTATAAAAAAGCTGATGAAATATTCGACATGCCAACGGATCTTTGGGCAAAAATGAAGGACGCCTCAATGTCGGCAAGGAGCTTTTCTGATTTTACGGAAAGGATGAAGGGCTCCGGGTATACAGATGCAAGGATACGCAGAGGGCTCATGTATCTTTGGTGCGGAGTTGAGAAAATTTCAGACATGCCCAAGTATACAACTCTCCTTGGTGCTGATAATCGCGGACGGGAGTATTTGTCCGCCATAAGAAAAAACAAGGAAATCGAGGTGCTGACAAAGCCTGCGGATTATAATAAGATGTCAAAGGAGGCTGTAAGCCAATTTGAAAAGGGTGTCGTTGCCGATTGCCTTTTTGCATATGCTCTTAAGGAGCCCCTGTCATATGGGGATCTTGTAAGAAAAGGACCGTATATAAAGAGGTAGGTAAAAAAATTCGTCTATTATCGGAGCTGTGAAAACTCAATTTGAGCTTTTAACAGCTCTATATTAATTTATAGGATATAAAAATCGATAAAAATAGAAAAATAATCGAAAATTAGTATTGATATTTTAAAAAATGTATAGTATAATAATGGTGTATACATTAAAATATAGTGGGAGGTATAACAGAAATGGCAAAAGTAATAAGAAGCACTGTCGACGGTAAGTACCTGATGTTCAAGGGAAAGCCCCTTGTAAGACAGGAGCAGATCATAAATTACGGAAGCATGAAGGATGAGTACATTCTTCAGCTCATGATTCTCAAGGATAGAGAAGTAGAGATCGGCGGAGTAAAGAGCCGCATTCCATCAAGAGTATTCGCTCAGGTTATGAAAAAGGATCCAACTGCACAGGGCGGCAGAAAAATGGTGAAGCAGTTTGATAAAACAGGTCTTCACGACGCATTTGTAATTGGTTATAATTATATGCAGACATTGCAGAAGAAGGCGTAATCGGAGGATAACAAAGGATATGGAAGCAAAGTATAAGAAGATACTCCTTAAGATTTCGGGAGAGGCACTTTCTGAGGGTGTTGACGGGCTTTATAATTTCGACATTTTGGAAGGCATATGCGGACAGATCAAAACCTGTGTAGAAAACGGGGTTGGTGTTGGAATCGTGGTTGGCGCAGGAAACATCTGGAGAGGTGCAAAGCAGGGCAGAAACATGGAAAGAAACAGAGCGGACCACATGGGAATGCTTGCAACTGTAATGAACTGTCTTGCAATTCAGAACACTCTTGAAAATATCGGTGTTGAGTCAGTTGTAATGACTGCGGTTCAGATGCCAACATTTGCAAAATTTTTCAATGTTGCCGACGCAAAGCAGTATATGAGCGAGGGCAAGGTGCTGATTTTTGGATGCGGCACGGGAAGCCCATTCTTCTCAACTGATACAGGTGCGGTGCTAAAGGCTGCGGAGCTTGGTGTTGACGCTGTTCTTTTTGCAAAGAACATAGACGGAGTATACACAGCCGATCCCAAAACAGATCCTACGGCTAAAAAGCTTGAAAAAATTACATATTCAGAGATCCTTTCCAAAGAGCTTGGCGTAATGGATCTTGCGGCAGCGGCATTTTGCCGTGCAAATTCACTGACAACAGTGGTGTTTGGACTTAACGAAGAAGCTTCCATTGAAAGAGTTGTGGGCGGGGAAGCCCTCGGTACTCTTGTTACTGTTTAAAAAATCAGAAAAATAAAATAACTCATATAAACTTATACAAACGAAAGGAATAAAAACCATGAAACTTGATGTTAAATCCTATGAAGAGAAAATGAAAAAGAGCGTTGCTTCCTATGAGTACGAGCTTTCACTTGTAAGAGTGGGCAGAGCATCTCCCCAGATCCTTGCGCCCATTACCGTTGATTACTACGGATGTGCAACACCTCTTGCACAGGTTGCAGAGGTTAAGGCAACAGATGCACGTACACTCAGCATCACTCCTTGGGACATGACACTTCTCAAGGCTATTGAAAAGGCGATCCTCGCTTCCGACATCGGTCTCACTCCTCAGAACGACGGAAAGACCATCCGCCTCAACTTCCCCCCTCTCACAGAGGAAAAGCGTAAGGCAGTTTCCAAGGACGTTTCCAAGCTTGGTGAGGATGCAAAGGTTGCGGTAAGAAATATCCGCCGCGATGCAAATGACAAGTGCAAGGATATGAAGAAGAAGTCTGAAATGACAGAGGACGAGCAGAAGACTTCCGAAAAGCAGGTTCAGGACCTTACTGACAAGTATATCAAGATCATCGACGGCATGACCGACGAAAAGATCAAGTCCGTAATGGCTCTTTAATTTTTAGTTTTTATGGGGCGTTGCCCAAAACCCCACCAAACTTTTTTGTAAAAAAGTTTGGATCAAAAAACTTTATGAAATAGGTTTTTAAATTCGTTTTTAGTTTGTGCGCCAAGGCAGAGCTAAGCTGAAATTTAAAAATCACTTGTAAAAAAGTTTGTAAACTTCAAAAAATAAAACCTCTAAAAGTTTTTGAGGGGTGCAGGGGAACTTTTTTCAAAAAGGTCCCCTGCAAAAAAAGCAAAAAAGAAAAACAAAAAACTCGGACGGTGAATTATTCCCGTCCGAAATTAGTATATGGAAAAAGAGGGGCAATATGGCGGATAAGGTAACCCTGTGTGATGAAAGGCTTCAGCACATAGCTTTTATAATGGACGGCAACGGGCGTTGGGCAAAAAAGCGCGGAATGCCAAGGGAATACGGTCACAAGGTTGGAGCAAAGGTCTTCAAGGAAGTGATAAAGTATTGCGGAGACATTGGAATAAAGTATGTTACCGTATACGCCTTTTCCACAGAGAATTGGAAGAGATCGGAGAAGGAGGTTTCGTCCATCATGAAGCTTCTTGGCGAGTATATAAAGGAAGCAGAGGGATCTGCTGACGGCGGAGAGCTTAGGGTGAAATTCTTGGGAGATCTTTCAAAATTGCCAAAGGAGCTTGAAAGGGAAGCATTGAGGCTTGAGAAGATGACGGAGAACTGTCCCCAAACTGTAAACATTGCGCTGAACTACGGCGGCAGAGCTGAAATTGTTGAGGCTGTAAACAGGCTTATATCACAGGGAGAAACAAGCATCACTGAAAAGACCCTGTCTGCAAGTCTTTATACCGCGGGAATGCCCGATCCCGATCTTATAGTCAGAACGGGCGGAGAATTCAGGCTTTCCAATTTTCTGATGTGGCAGAGCGCATATTCGGAGCTGTATTTCACAAATACGCTGTGGCCCGATATGAAAAGTGAGGATGTAGACGCGGCGGTAAGTGAATTTTACCGAAGAACGAGAAGATACGGCGGAGTTACGGGATAAGACGGAGAGAATATGAAGACAAGAATAATAACATCAATAATTGCGTTGATACTTTTTCTTCCATTTTTGATAATTGCCAAGGACACTGATGCAAATTCGCTGATCGCAATATGTCAGATGATCACGGTGGTGTCATCAATAGAGCTGCTGAAGATGACGGACTTTTTGAAAAAGCTGTATGTGTCAATTCCATGTATAGCGGTGGCAGCGGCAGTGCCCATGATGACAAAGATCCGTGACGGCGAGTTCTTTTCGTGGTGCGGAATTACATTTTTTATTTTGGCATTTTATCTTTTGTCCGTGGCGACCTTTGCAAGAAAGCATACTGTGCAGGAGTATGCCATGCTTTTTATGCTTCTGTTTTATGTGGTCACATCTGCGTCATGCATCGTAATGCTGTATCGCCAGCCATACGGAGAATACATATTTATCCTTGCCTTCCTTTGTCCTTGGGTCACTGACAGTGCGGCGTATTTTACAGGAAGCGCATTGGGAAAGCATAAGCTCATACCCGAGATAAGTCCCAAGAAAACTGTTGAGGGAGCGGTTGGCGGCGTAATATTCTGCGTAGTATTTGTGGAGATATATCTGTTTTCGGTGGGAGCCCTCATCGGTCTTGAGGTCAGAGCCCTGTATGGAGCCCTTGCGGCACTTGTGCTTTCTGCGGTGTCCATGTTTGGAGACCTCATAATGTCACTTGTAAAGCGTTTTTACAAGATAAAGGACTATGGAGATGTATTTCCCGGGCATGGCGGAATGCTTGACAGATTCGACAGCGTACTTGCCACAGCACCGTTTTTGTTTATACTATATATAATATTTGAAGATTTTAAACTGTTTGTATAGCCGCCCACGGCTGCAGGGGTAGCTTTACCCCTCAACAGTGCGCCTTTATAAATTTTTTTGCTTCAAAAAAACAATCAATTTCCTATAAATAAAAAAAGTCACGGGAGGAATATAATATATGAAGATTACTATATTGGGATCAACGGGATCAATCGGACGTCAATCCGTTGACGTGGCGCTTTTTATGGGATACCGAGTGGAAGCCATTGCTTTTTCCAAGGATATAAAAACAGGGGAAGAGCAGATCAGACTTTTGGAGCCGTCACTGTGTGCAGTGTTTGATGAGGCGGCAGGACGTGAGCTTGCCATTCGCGTTGCAGACACAAAAACACGGGTGGTATACGGAGAAGAGGGGGTCATTGAGGCGGCATCCCTTGACGGAATTGATGTTGTAATAAATGCAATTGTTGGTATGGCGGGGTTGAGACCAACTCTTTCAGCCATTGAGCATACAAAAAGACTTGCACTTGCCAACAAGGAAAGCCTTGTGTGCGCAGGTGATATTGTAATGAAGAGGATCAAGGAAAGGGGTGTTGAGCTTCTTCCTGTTGATTCGGAGCATAGTGCAGTGTTCAGATG
>SVUF01000059.1 GCA_015063395.1 Oscillospiraceae bacterium | reverse complement strand
TTTCAACGAGAACATTGCAATGAGCTTTGGCAGACAGATTTCAAAGGAGATTTCCTTTTGCTTGACGGCACACGTTGCTTTCCACTTGACATCATAGACGACTGCTCACGCTTTTGTTTGTGCATAGATGCTAAGGAAAAGGCAGGAGGCATAATCCCCTCGTTTGAGGCAGTTTTTAAGCAATATGGGCTTCCAAAGGCTATTTTATCCGACAATGGCGGTGCATTTGCGGGTTTTAAGGGCGGTTATACGCTCTTTGAACGTTGGCTTATGGATCTGGACATACTTCCGATCCACGGTCGCCCGTTGCATCCTCAAACGCAGGGCAAGATAGAACGGTTTCATCGTACTATGAAGAACGAGCTTCTCAAAAGAAATGCCTTTTTCGACCTTGCCGATGCGGATAAACACCTCAAAGAATGGCGTACCAAGTACAACGAGGTCAGACCGCATGAGGCGATCGATATGCGTTGTCCTGCGGATGTTTACATACCAAGCGAAAGGAAATACCCGGACACAATAAAATCTTACGAATACAGCGGGATTTACCGCATTCTCAAAGTTAATTACAAGGGTTATTTGAGATTCGACAGTAAAGTGTTTTACCTGAGTGAATCTATGGTGGGAGCGGAATTGGAGCTGCGCCCGGAAGGTGCGGGGTTCGCGTCGCTTTGCTACCGTAACTACAAGATCGCAGAGATCGATCTGCGGACCGAGCAACTGCTTAACCGCCGCATTTCGCGCCTCGATTGAGCCGCGCGCCGCTTTTGGAAGCCTCTCTCCGCTACGCTCCGTTCGGCTTCCAAAAGCGTAAAGATTAAACATAAAATGTGTATACAATCCTCTTGCACAATTGTTTACAATCTTGCTGTTGACAGAGGACGCCGGTCCCTACAGATTTTGTGCAAACATCGCGAATACCCCGAAAACTTGGGAAAGATAATTGTTTTTTTGCGGACAGTCGAGGACGCCTGTCCCTACAGTGCGGAACTCCGTTCCGTCGAGGTTTGTGTCAACGTTTAAAAGATTTTGCAATATGAAAAAAGTGATTGTAATTTCTCCGCTAAGAACATCACGCTTTTTTTACAGCTCTTTTTTATTTTTAAATTGATATCAATAATAACGGTACTTCTTTCTCTTTGCAACAAGGAATAAAAGCGAGATAACGAAGGCAAATATTTCTGCCACGATCATGGAAAGCCAAATGCCGTCCTCTCCTATTATTGTGGGCAATATAATAATCGACGCGCTTTGGAACACAAGTGTTCTGAAAAATGCAACTGCCGCCGATATTGCTCCGTTATTGAGGGATGTAAAAAAGCCCGAAACAAGTATATTGAACCCTGCAAACAGAAATGACGGGGCAAATATCATAAACGCTCTTTGTGTCAATTCATAAAGCTCTTTGTTGTATCCCACAAAAATTGCCGCCATAGGTCCTGAAAGAATCATTGCAAGGACCGTCAAAACAACACCCGAAGTACTCATGAATATTACACTTTTTTTCAAAATGTTTTTGAGCTCCCCTGTTGCTTCCGCTCCGTAATTGTATCCCACAATGGGTGATATTCCAATGGAGTATCCTATAAAAATGGCTATGAATATGAACTGCACATACATAAGGACGCCATATGCGGAAACTCCGTTTTCCCCAATATATTCCATAAGCTGAAAATTAAAAAGCATACTTACAATGGAGGATGATACATTATTCATAAGCTCCGAGGATCCGTTTATACAGGCATTAAAAATCGGTTTAAAGCGTACTGCGGTAAACTTTAGTCTCAATAGGCTTGAGTTTTCTTTTATAAAATATACAAGAGGAAAAACACCGCCCACACATTGACTGACGCCCGTTGCAAGAGCTGCCCCCGCAACTCCCCATTTGAAAACAGCAATAAACAGAGCATCAAGCACCATATTTGTAACACCTGCTCCAATGGTGGCATATAGTCCAAGCTTTGGCTTTTCCGCAGCAATGAAAAAGCTTTGGAAAATGTTTTGGAGCATGAACGCCGTTGTAAATCCTATGACGATCCTTCCGTAAATGACACAATCCTCGATCATTCCCTCAGTGGCACCGAGAAAATAAGATATGGGACGCATAAATACGATTCCGACAACGGTGAGAAGGAGTCCAAATATCACCGTGAACTGCACAAGCATGGAAAAATATTTGTTTGCTCTTTCACGGTCGCCCTCTCCAAGTGTTTTGGCAACAAGGGCTGTTCCTCCGCTTCCTATCATAAATCCCATTCCGCCAAGTATCATTATAAAGGGCATTACAAGATTTATTGATGCAAATGCTGTGTTGCCCACAAAATTTGACACAAACAAGCCGTCAACCACACCGTAAATTGATGTAAATATCATCATCGCTATGGACGGCAACACAAATCTGAATAGCTTTTTATATGTAAAATGGTCTGAAATTTTAATACTCATATCTATTATCTGTCAAGCCATGCCCGAATATAGCTTGCTACTGCGGGCACAATGCCTTTGATCTCCAAGTCAGTTGTATTTATGATAAGGTCATATGCCCTTTTATCACCCCAAGGAAGCTCAGAAACAAACTCATAGTTTTCCGCCCTTGCTTTATCGATCTTTTTGATCTTTTTCTGCAGTGCTTTTTCGGAAAGATCCTCGTCCTTCGTTCCTCTGCTTACGCACCTTTGTATCCTTGACTGCATATCGGCATGTACGAAAATTCTGAAGGGTTTATATTCCTTTAGTATGGCGTCTGCACCTCTTCCGACAATGACGCAATCCCCCTTCCTTGCAAGCATTTTGATTATATTATGCTGCTTTGCAAGAAGCTGTGGGGCTGTGTCTATATTCTGTATCATAGCAAATGATCTTGAATAGGAAATGGCATACCCAATTCCCGAAGGACTTTCAAGAACCTTTTCAAGATAGTCCTCGGAAAGCCCCTCCTGCCGAGAAAGCTCTGTCAATATTTCTCTGTCATAATATGCAAGTCCAAGCTCATCTGCAAGTCTTTTTCCAAGCTCTCTTCCTCCGCTTCCGAATTCACGGCTTATTGTAATTATCATGTTGGTCCTCCATTCATTCAGTCAAAATCTCGCCAAAAATCAAGTACTGCGCGGTCATATGCCTCAGTGTCAACAACTCGGCTCATTCCGTGACCTGCCCCCGGAACGATCAGCAATCTTTTCTTTCCCTTTGCAGCCTTATAGTTTTCATATGTCATCCAAACGGGAACAAATTTGTCATCACTGCCGTGTATGAACAATACGGGAATCTCATTTTTTGAAAGTGCTTCTGCGCATGAATAATCCTTTGTTCCCATTTTTATGCGTCTTTTACACATTTTGTCCGCTATCTTATCAAAATATGAAAAATGCACATTGTTTTCAACCACATGCTTCCATATCGCATGGGGAGATGTAAAGCCGCAATCGGCAATTACTCCGTGTACACCCGACGGCATATCAAGTCCTGTTGCCATAAGAACTGTTGTTGCACCCATGGAAAGTCCTGCAAGATATATTGGAAGATCCTTGAGCTTTTCATTGCTTTTTACATACTTTACCCATTCAACACAGTCAAATCTTTCAAGCAGACCGAAGCCCATATATTTTCCGCTACTTGCATTTTGACCCCTTTGCTCAACAAAAACTACATTACAACCCGCGTCGTCCCAAAAATCCGCGATCATTCCGAAATCCCGTGTCCAAGATGAACGCCATCCGTGGAAGGCGATCACGGTCCTTTTGGGCTCATGTGCATATCTTATATGTCCAACCAAGGTTTCTCCGTCGGGAGTTTTTATGCTGACCTCCTCAAGCCCTGCAGAAATAAGCTTTTCCGCAGCGTTTTTCTGAAGCTCTGCAAGCTCAACGGATTTTGACGACCTTGACAGACGCTTTTTTGCCTCGGATTTATCGTCCTTCCCAACATCCGATCGCTCAAGTGCGGTTTTCACAAGCTTCTTTGTAATTGCATACGAAGCTGTACCAAGTGCCGCTCCTATGGCTGTTGAGATCCCTGCTCCGATCAATATTTTTTTATAAGCCTTCACCTAACCACCCCTTATTATTTTTCATCATTCAAATACACTATTTTCATTGAGAGATATGACAAATAATATCTCATTTTCATTTTTGCCTTTTTAATATCAAAAAATTCAAGATATACCGCTTCCCAAAGGAAAACCCATGCGGCAATATCAACTACCTCAGTCCAAATGGCAAATCCGTTGTAATCAAGGGCAAGAGCAAGAGCAAGAAACATAACCCCTATGAGTCCCATGATCAAAACCGCCATTCTGCTTCTCTTTATTTCCCTTTTTATTGCGATATACTCCTTGGTATAATACTCATTGATCGCCTTTTTATATACTTCCTTTTCTTCCTCGTCAATACAATTACTGTATATATAAAGAGTATACCGATCCTTTGGCAAAGCCTCTTTGGTGGAATTCTCAATAAAATCCGCAACCTCTTCACTGATTACATATGAGTTGTTTTCCGAAAACGGCGAAAGAAAGCCCTCGTCGTTTTTCACTGTCATGTTGATTATGACATTTCCTTCCTCATCTCTTTTTACAGTTCTGCCCTGTAGCTTATACTCCACTTCTCTTTTCAGCTCTCTGAATTTTTTACCCGAAAGTCCCATTTTATCACTGTCCTTTCTTGATTTTTATTATATGTTTTGAAAAAGGCGAATTAAATACACAAACGGTGTATTAAAATCGCCTTTTGTTTATTTATGCAAAAAAAGGAATTACATGCTGGGATGCAAGATATGTAAACGGCAGAACGAACATAAGGCTGTCAAAACGGTCAAGAACACCGCCGTGCCCCGGGAATATTTTTCCGTAGTCCTTGATTCCCGCGATCCTCTTTATGCTGGACATTGCAAGATCTCCAAACTGACCTACTACGGACCCCACAACACTGAATATACATATATTTGCCACATTTACAAACATTGATCCTATCCTGTTTATTATGAGCGCTCCCACAAGAGTTACCCCAAAGGTCAACACAACTCCTCCGATGGCTCCCTCTACAGTCTTTTTGGGGCTGATCACCCTTGCAAGCTTGTGGCTTCCAAAAGCTCTTCCCACAAAAAATGCTCCTGTATCCGTTAATACTCCGATCAGTGTTGCATAGATCAAAAGAAGAAGTCCTCTGTCGCTGTACCTTATTTCCGAAATACTTTTGAACATCAGTGTCATCATAACACTTATACAAAACACCAACCACGGTTTTACAGACTTTATCCTTCCTACTCCGTGCATAAGATAAATACAACCTGCAAACATTCCCGCAAGTGCCGCCCCAAGTATAATGGGATAAAATGGTATTTCAACAAATGCTAACGCGGAAAATACCGCTATTGCCACAATTGACAGCAATTTTTTTCTGATAAGTCCCGTTGCGGAATACACCTCATAAATACCACCTGCACAAAGCAAAGCCACAAGACCGTTCATCACAAGAGGGATATATGAATATATCAACACCACCACGGCAACAAAAATCATAATAGCCGCCGTTATAAGTCTTTTCTTCAATTCAATACGCCTTCCTTAAATCTTCATTGTTGTAAATACGTTACACAACATTTATAAACTTGAACTAAATTATTGATCAGTCAAGCTCCTCACAGTATGAATTTATTGCCTCGCGAAGCCCCTCTGCATCAACTCCGTTTGCAACGGATATTTTAAAATATTTGTCCGCAAGGTCAAACTCCCCTGTAAGAGTATATGCAATTGCAAGAGTATTTGATGCCTGATACATATTGTTCTTTCTTTCAAGAGCTTCAAGGGCATACTTTATTGCCTCGTCGTAGCGAGACTCCTTTAGATACATTGTACCCAAATTATTATACGGAAACGGACTTTCAGGTTTCTTTTCAATTGCCTTCTTGTAGCACTCCTCAGCTTCGCGGTTCTTTCCTTCCTTTACGTAAAGAAGTCCCAGATTCGACCATACAGTTGAGCTTTCCTCGCTTATTGCAAGAATGCTCTTATAGGACTCAATTGCTCTTACGTGAATGCCCATGTCCGAATAGCACAATGCCTTGAACATGTTAACAGCAAAGCTATCACTGTATTTCTGACATGCGCCTTTAAGCTTTTCAAGTATCCCCAACGCCTTTTGGAATTCGTCCCGGTTATAATATCCAATTGCCTTCAAAAGCTCTTTTCTATGCTTTTTTTGTTCTGGTCTTACAAAGGCATTTTTAATATAATCCGCATACAGCTCTTCGTATTTCTTGTATTCAAGAGCTACAGCGCCTCTATCCCGCGAGATCAGTCTTATTGTGGCAATTATAAGAGAAGCCCCAATTGCCGCAGCCTTGAGGGCTGTTTCCTGTTTTATTTCTCCCTTTTCAATATATTCCCACACAAGCAGTGCCACCACTGCCGCGGCAAGAAGTATCATTGCAACTATGACAAATATTTTCAATCCTTTTTTCATTTAAGATCCCCTCTGCATCTTGATTTTTCAACATCTTTAATTGTAGCATAACCTTACCGTTTTGTCAATTAATATTAAAAATTTTATCCCAAAAACTACAAAATCATTGACAAATTAAAGTTCGTATAGTACAATATAATTGTATAATTATAACAATGTAAGAGAGGTATGTTTATGAGCTTAAAAATATTTGAATACGATCCCTATCTCAAACCGTTTGAAAAAGACATCAAACTTAGAATGGACAACTACCTCATCAAAAAGAAAATACTTCTTCCTGACGAAGGCACGTTGCTTGATTTTGCAAATGCCCACGAATTCTTTGGCTTCCACAAGGTTGCACGTCATTGGGTTTACCGCGAATGGGCTCCGGGTGCGGACAATCTTTATATCATGGGTGATATGAACGGTTGGAATCCAACTGAGCTTAAAATGGACAGACTTGACAACGGTGTTTTTGAAATTCACCTAAAGGGAAAAAACAAGCTTTACGGCGGCTGTAAGGTCAAGACAGTAGTTGAAAAAGACGGAAAGATATATGAACGTATTCCCGCCTATGCCAAAAGAGTGGTGCAGGATCCTGTAACATATGCTTGGTGCTGTGAGATCGTTGACGAGGGCACTTTTAAGTGGACTGACCGTAAATTCAAGCCCAAGCGGGATCTTCTTATTTACGAATGCCACATTGGCATGGCTCAGGATAAAGAATCCATCGGTTCTTTTACTGAATTCCGAGACAATATTCTGCCCAAAGTAAAGGCTCTTGGATATAACACCATTCAGATCATGGCAATTATGGAGCACCCCTATTATGGATCATTTGGCTATCAGGTATCATCGTTCTATGCCGTTTCTTCAAAATTCGGTATGCCCTCGGAGCTAAAAAGCCTCATTGATACCGCTCACTCCATGGGTATCGCAGTGCTTCTTGACGTGATCCACTCCCATGCCGTAAAAAATACCGCCGAGGGTCTTAATGAATTTGATACCACGGACTATCAGTACTTCCATCAAGGAGAGCGCGGACACCACCCTGCTTGGGACACAAAGCTTTTCAATTACAGCAAGCCCGAGGTGCTTCACTTCCTGCTTTCCAACCTTAAATATTGGCTGACTGAATATCACTTTGACGGCTTCCGCTTTGACGGTGTTACCTCCATGATCTACCACGATCACGGACTTGGAAAGGCTTTTACAGGGTATGCTGACTATTTTTCATTTAATACCGACACCGACGCGATCACATATCTTCAGCTTGCAAATGAGCTTATCAGACAGGTCAATCCCAACGCCATTACTGTAGCGGAGGATATGTCCGCCATGCCGGGTATGTGCCTTCCCATCTGTGACGGCGGAATTGGATTTGACTACCGTCTTTCCATGGGTGTTCCTGACATGTGGATCAAGCTCATCAAAACGACCCGTGATGAAAATTGGAACATGCGCTACCTTTGGTACGAGCTGACAAACCGCCGTCCCCATGAAAAATACATCGGTTATGTTGAATCCCACGACCAAGCCCTTGTTGGTGACAAAACAGTGATCTTCCGCCTTTGTGACAGTGAAATGTATACAAGCATGTCAAAATTCACTGAAAGCAGTGTAATTGACCGCGGAATTGCACTACACAAAATGCTGCGTCTTATAACCTTCTCCCTTGGCGGTGAGGGCTATCTGAACTTCATGGGCAATGAATTCGGTCACCCCGAATGGATCGATTTTCCAAGAGAGGGCAACGGCTGGAGCTATAAGTACTGCCGCCGTCAGTGGCATCTTGCCGAGGACAGCACCCTGCGGTATGAATATCTTCTTAATTTTGACCGTGAAATGCTTACTTTGCAGAATGAATATAATATTTTCCAAAGCCCAATTGTAAGCTGTTATATAGATGAAGAAAAACAGGTACTTGTTTATGAGCGCGGCGGTATTGTCTTTGTCCTTAATTTCAGCCCAACCAATTCATACGAGGGCTATCAGCTCCAAAACATTCCCACGGGCAAATATGCTCCTCTTTTCTCCACCGATGAAGAACGCTTCGGCGGTCATGGCAGAGTCAGCATGACATTCAGATATAAGACGGAAGCTCTTGAAAACGGAAGCGAGGGATTCTCCATTTATCTTCCTTCAAGATGCGGAATATGTCTTAAAAAAATTATGCACAGCTCCTATAAGGGGTAAATACAGGCTTAACCCCTAAAGGGGCACAGAAAGTTTGACATCGCATTACAATTCAGGGCAGCCGCTCATGCGCGGCTGTCTTTTTTATCCCTTCTTATTCTTGCTCCCCCGGTAGAACCGGGGGGTATTTTGACTGCCAACAAAAAAACGATACGGAATAAAGATTCGTATCGTTTTTTTATTTATAGGAAACTTATGATATTGGAGCAGAAAAAAATTGTTTATTTTTATTGTATTTTAAGCGAGATCGTATTTGTAATGTAGTCTTCAAGCTTTGGGCTTTTATATACCCTCAAATTAAACTTATTTTTATTATAACATGAATTTACGCCGAAAACACTGCTGTTGTTCCTTCGTCCGTCATTAAAAATATAAAACTCCTTGCCCTTATCCCTTGTAAACAAAGGTATTTTCACCACTTCAACAAAAGCAATATCGCTGAAGCTTACAGAATTTTTCAAGCCCCAAACATTTCTTACCTCAATCCTATCACTGTACACCAATGCCCATTCAAGATCCTTTAGCGCCAAAAGTATCATGGCAAGAAAAATAGGAAAATAGAACAATGACATAGTAAAAAACAAATTCATATCATCGTTACTAAAAAGAACAATGAAATACGTAGCTATAACGGGTATTGCCGCCATAAACAACATAAAGATAAACTTAAGCTTCTCTTCTTTCATAATATCCTGCTTGAAAATCACCTCTTCTCCCAAAATCAATTGCTTCAGCCAAAGGGGACATTCGGAAAATCCGTTCTTTTCAAAATCAAAACCGAATTCATAATTCAAGGTGTTTTTTATAAGGTGATCCTCATAAACAAATCCGAGCTTCTTTATAAATGTATCTGCGGGGTACATTTTTTCAAGTTCAAGATCTAAAAAGGCATACCACATAGCATTATCCTCTCGGAGCACTACAAAATAGTTTTGCTCCCCATGATATACTGTAGCCTCAAAATACATCTTTTTGTAGGTTAAAAGCCTTTTATACATAACACTCTCCGTATAATTTGTTTTACATCCATTTGCACGTGGAGCAACAATGTATTTATATTTTTTACATTATTACTTTTTATTCTTCTATTATTCTATTATTTTCTTAAAAAAATCACGGTAATTGTCACAATAATCAATGAGAGCTTCTTTGATTATTTCATCTTTAAGCTCCGACACTATTATCTGTATTTCGCCTGCAGGCAAATATCGCATATCTTCGTTTTTCATTTGCCATTTTAAATTATCAGGGGTAGCTACCACCACACATATTGAGGTTTCGTCGTCAAAGTGAACGATTACGTCAATATTATCATTGTAAACATCTTCTACCGTTTCTATCGGCGTAGGATAACTTATACCTATAATCCTTTTGTCCATCTTTCTTATCCTCAGTTATCGAATGATCTCAAATCTCACTTCATTTTATCATATTGTATTAAAATTGTCAATATAATTGAAACAACCCTGATTTATGTTTGTAATCTGTGAAAAATATTTTTACGACTTTTTAAATAAATATGCCTGAATTTTAAAATTTTTTTAAATCTCACAGGTGAGTTTGCCAATGCTATTGACAAAAGTTTGCTTTTATGATATCATAACTTTTGGACTGAAATTTTTGAGAAGGATATAATATGAGGAAAATTACAGCTTTTTTGTTATCGTTTCTATTTGCTTTTTCAGCTGTACTGTCTTTTGATCTTTCCTCGGTCAACGCCGATGAATACACCCCTGCTCCCGATACGGTTGAGCATGAGGTAATGGAAAAGATCAATACCCTTTATGAGCTTTTAGACGGAAAATATTTTACCACTACGGGAAAGACCTGCGGCAACAGCTATTGCTCCAAATGCCGTAACTCAAACGTCTTCAAGGCAACGTGGTTCAAGGAGCTTTTCGGAGAGGTTTCCATTCATCAGATCCCGGGTCATGCCTATCCCGACGGCGACACCGGGTATGCTGACGGCTGGTCCTGTCACGGATTTGCAAGCTTTGCCATGTGGTACATATTTTCAAGCAGTAACAGCGACAAGGTAGACTATATAAGGATCGTTGACAACGTTACACTTACAGAAAATAATATAAATAAATACGCAAAGCCCGGCGATATAATTCGTTACCAAAACGGTGATTCGGGACATTCTGCTATATTTATCAGCGCTGATGAAAACGGCATTACTGTTCTTGACTGCAACGCCCGTGTTTACCCCGACGGATATTGCGCAGTCAGACGCCGTGTTATGAAATATAACGGCTACGACATGGCGATCTCAAGGGCTGAAAACTACGTGGAGACCCCCGACCTTACCATCTCCTTTGACAGTAACGGCGGAACTGTTTTGGGCAGCACCTTGGTCTGCCACAAATACAAGGTGAACCTCACATCAGGTCTTAATGTCCGCAAGGGCGCAGGGCTTAGCTTTGGAAGGATCACCACAATTCCCAAGAATACTGAATTTACCGTTGATCCCGCCCAAACCGTTGACGTGGACGGAACAGTTTGGGGAAAGGTCACTTACGGAAAATACACGGGGTGGGCAATAATCTCCAAGTATTCCACATATATCGGTGAGGTTATGAGTACGGATTATTACATAAAAAATTCCATGATCTATTCATCAAGGTCTGCATCGGTATTTAATCAGAGCATGGTCTACTTCTCCTCATATTCAAAGGGACTTATTTGCGCTGACAAGCTGGGACTTTACAAGGAAGGATATGTCTTTGCGGGCTGGTCGGATTCTCCAAGCGGTGAGAGGATCTTCACCCCCGATTCACCCATCACACCTTCCGATATTTTTGAGTCTGAAAACTACGAACGCAAATCAGTGACGCTTTATGCTGTTTGGAAGCCCTTGCATACTCACCGCTTCTCCTCATGGACCAACAACGGAAACATCAACACACATTTTGCAATTTGTGACTGCGGTTACAGTATAATCAACGACCACGTATGGAAGCTAAGCAGCGAAACTGAGTCGGAGTCCGAATATCACTGTATTGACTGCGGCATTACCAAAACCGTAAAAAAGGACAACTCCGTTTGTATAATCGACGGTGAGATACATCTTATTGAGGTTGAAGTTCCTGCAAACACCTGGTTTTTTGTAAACTACAATAAGGTACTCAATCAAAATATCTACGGTCAGTGGAACAAATTATAAATAATAAAGAGCTGTAAAAAACTCATTAGTCGAGTTATTACAGCTCTTTTTCTTTAGTTGCACAAGGTTTGTACCCACAATTCTCCGTTAAGACACAGAGCAATGCTCAAATACCTTTTGTCTTAATCAGAATAAAAATGCCTTCTTTTCCTTAAGTGTTTCAAGCATTACTGTTGCACTGCTTACATTGGTAGCAAGGGGGATCTTCTGTACATCACAAAGTCTGAGAAGCGCAGATACATCGGGCTCGTGAGGCTGTGCTGTCAGGGGATCTCTCAAGAATATTATGAGGTCAAGCTCACCGTTTGCAAGCATTGCTCCGATCTGCTGGTCGCCGCCAAGAGGACCGCTTTTCATTCTATGTATCTTCAGTCCTGTTTCGCCCATGATGAGAGTTCCTGTTGTTCCCGTTGCATAAAGCTCATACTCCCCAAGAACATCCTTATACTTCTTGGAAAGCTCTATGATCTCGTCCTTTTTCTTATCGTGTGCTATAAGCGCTATCTTCATCTTTATCTCTCCTTTTTTATCTTTACCCTATTATATCACTCTGCTTCCTCATTGTCAAGTTGGAACTTATATTCTTCAATCAAAGTCCTCAGATCCTCAAGGCTTTCTATATAATTGCACCTT
>SVUF01000058.1 GCA_015063395.1 Oscillospiraceae bacterium | reverse complement strand
TCGGGTGTCAGACAAAGATGGCGCCTGACGGTTTTTTCACGATAATTGCAACACAATGTGCGGCAATTCCTTCCTCACTGCCTGTAAAACCGAGTTTTTCTTCGGTTGTTGCTTTTATATTTACACAGTCCTCTGAAACTGCAAGAATATTTGCAATTTTTCTTTTCATAAGTGGAATATACGGTGCTAACTTTGGTTTTTGAGCAATAATTGTTGCATCAATATTTCCCACAGAAAAGCCTTTTTGAGAAATAAGCTTCACACAATGTGCAAGTAAGACTGCGCTGTCAGCTCCCTTGTACTGTTCGTCGGTGTCAGGAAAATGCTTTCCGATATCACCAAGAGCCGCGGCACCAAGAAGGGAATCTGAAATTGCATGAAGAAGCACGTCCGCATCGGAATGACCTAAAAGACCAAGGGAATGAGGAATCTCAATTCCGCCTAAAATCAATTTGCGATCCTCCACAAGACGGTGAACATCATATCCGTGACCGATTTTAAAGTTAAAACTCATGCTTTTTTACCGCCCTTTGCTTTTTTTGCCGCTTTTTCTTCTGCAATTTTTGCTTCTCTTTCCTGTCTTTGCTTCAAAATAAATTCAGCGGTAACTATATCCTGCGGAATGGTGATCTTGATGTTTTCATAACCAACATCAACAGGGTGGCAGGAAAAGCCAACATATTCAACTACGGAGCAATCGTCAGTAGGCTGATATTTATCCTTTCTTGCAGTATATGCGCCCGCCCTGTACATATTAATATTAAATATCTGAGGAGTGGATGCAGCCATAAGCTTATTTCTTGATAGCTGTTTATCCTTTGTTTCGGTAATTCCGTCCTTTGTCATAAGCTTTATGGTGTCTGTAGGCTTTGAAGCGGCAAATGCGGCGCCTGTTTTGAAAGCGCAGGCGATAACATCATTGATCATATCAGTTGTAATGAGGCATCTTGCAGCATCGTGAATTGCAATATGAGTTGCTTTTTCGGACACTACTTCAAGTGCTTTGAATGCGGACTCAAATCTTGTGTCTCCGCCTTCGATTACAGCAAAAACTTTTGTAATTCCGTGGGAAGAAACAAGCTCTTCAACGGTTGAAATATAATCCTTTGATGTGACAATTATAATATCATTAACATATCCGGAAGCTTCAAAAGCTTCAATGGAACGCAAAAGAACACTTTTTCCGTCAACAAATAAAAACTGCTTTGGCGTCGTTGTGCCCATTCTTTCACCGCTTCCTGCCGCAAGGATCACAGCGGTCAAATGGTGGCCAAAGATTTTTGAAACATATGATCGTATTATTCCCATAATAATCTCCCAATAGTTTATTATATAAATTATAATATACTTCCGACAATAATTCAATACTATTTTGTAAAAAAACGGTCAGTTTTTTATTTATTCTTTAAAGTAAAGCATCCCCTGCAACAGTGTGCCTTCTTAGATTTATGTTCCTATAAATTAAAAAAAGGAACCTTGAAAATAATCAAAGTTCCGTTTTTATTTAGTTGTTTTCAAGATAGTTTACGTAGTCTGCAATTGATGACACCGCAACTCTTGCTTCGGAAGGAGTAAGCTCGTTTGAGGAATTCATTTTATGAATCATTGGAATAAGCTTTTCTATACCGATTATTTCAGAATAATTGTAGGTGAATCTCACCTTGCTTTGAGTATAAACAACAATACGTTTAATGCATTTGCTGTAAATGCCCTCGTTGTTCAAAAGCTCTGAAATAATTCTTATTTGCGGTATTGTGGCATCAAATGGATTTTGCTTTCTTTGAATTTGGACCTTTCCTTCTGCGTCTGCAAATCTATACTTCCATTCTCCTGTTTTGGGGTTGTCAAACTCTCCCTTTTCTGTAATTACAGTAATGAGAAGTACTCCGCACTTATCTACAAAGACAATGTCTGAAGTAGGTTTAATATCGGGCTTTTTTGAGCTTGAGGCTTCGGGAATAAACCTTGCATCCTTTAAAACCTTCGACGAGGAGAATTCTGTTGAAAGTATGTCATATACATACCCAACTCCTTTGTTTGAGGTTGTGTTCAAACGCTCACGAATAAGGATTTTTGTTGATTTTCTGATAATATAGATCCCAAGTATAATTGCTGCAATACAAAGAGGAGCTATAAAATAGAAGGATGTGAAAATTTCTTTCATTATTTGGTTACCTTCTCAAGATAGTCAACAACGTCTGCAACTGTCTTGAAGGTTCCGAGAGCTTTGTCGTCAATTTCAATGTCAAATGAGTCTTCACATGTAAAAACGAGGTCAGCAAGCTCAAGAGAATTGATGCCAAGATCATTTACAAGCTCGGATTCGGGTTTGATTTCAACAGCGGATACATTGAGGCTTTCAACAAGGATGTCTTTAACTTTTTCATAAATAGCGGTGTTCATTGGATATTTCCTCCTAATTAATTTAAATTAATTTAATAATGTTAATTTATTGAGCTTTATAACGCTTGATTTTTCTTGATGTGGTTTTTTCAAATTCCGTTTTTCTGATCTCAACATTATGGATCTGTTTATATGTGGGAAGCTTTTTGTTGATCTTATCAACCGCAAGTCTGATGGATTCAAGAACCTCGTCATCATTTTTGTCTGTGAAAAGATCATAGTTGGGGAATACGAGGGCTGTAATTACTGTTTCGCCAAGCTTATTTGCTTTTCCGACTACGACACATTCAGCGATTTCTTCGCATTTTCCAAGATATTCTTCAATCTCTTCGGGGAAAATGTTTTTACCGTTGCTGAGGATTATGACATTCTTTTTACGTCCTGTAATAAAAATGTGGCCTTTTTTATCGGTGAAGCCGATATCTCCTGTTCTGAACCAACCATCCTCTGTGAATACATCGGCTGTGGCTTCGGGGTTGTTGTAATATCCAAGCATTACGTTGTCACCCTTTACAAGGATCTCTCCTGTTTCAGCTTCTTCGGTTTCCTTGTCGATCATAATCTCGCATCCGAGAGCGGCGTTTCCAACAGAGCCGGGAACAATGTCATTCAGTCTGTTTACAGCAACAAGAGGTGAACATTCGGTAATACCGTAGCCTTCGAGGATCTGTATGCCGATTCCTTTAAAGAAATTTACAGATTCTTTTCCAAGAGGCGCTCCTCCGCAAACAATGTATTTGAGCTTTCCGCCAAGAGCTGCAACGATCTGTCCAAAAAGCTTTGAGCGAAGGTCGATTCCTGCGTGAAGAAGCACGTTACTTACCTTTGTAACTCCCGCAACCTTCTTCTCAAGACCCTTTGATTTAAGCTCGTCTTGAATCTTCTTCTGAATAGTTTGAACAAAGAGAGGAACAAGAACAAGAAGATCGGGCTCAAAAACCTTTAAATTACGTAAAACGTATTTTAAGCTGTTGTTGAGAAGCGTATGTGTACCGAGAGCCTGCGCTGCAAAATGAACTGTTGTAACCTCGTATGTGTGGTTCATGGGAAGCACTGACAGAATCTTTGTTCCTGCTGTAACAAATGTAAAAGCATCGATACAGGATACCATATTTGAGCAAATATTTTTTTGGGAAAGCATGATGCCCTTGCTTGTACCCGTTGTTCCTGAGCTAAAGATGATGGCTGAGCATTTTTCCACATCACAACCGTCTGCATATGTGGAGGTGAAGGAGGTGTCTCCGTTTTCAAGAAGCTTAGCGCCTTCTTCAATGAGATCGGAAAAATACAAGCACTTTTCGTTTTGTTTGGTAGCATTTTTGTCAACAGAAACAAAATACTCAATACTTGTCATTTTTTCGCGGATTGTTTCAAATCTTGAGCACTGATCGGGGGTATAAACTATAGCAGCGGCACCTGAAAGCTCAAGGAAGTTTACAAGCTCTTCGTCAGAAACCTCTTTATCCATGGGTACGATGATGCCTCCGCTCCAAACAGCCGCATGATATGTTGTCATGTATGCGTGGTGACCCATTCCGATTACTGCAATTGTTTTACCGGAAAGTCCAAGCTTTGCAAAGGAGGTTCCGAGTGCAAGTATATTTTCATAAAACTGTTTATATGATATTTCTAAGATTGTTTTTCCTTCGTAGTAGGAATATACAGGTGAATCGCCGTAAGCTTCGGCATTATCCTTGACAATAGTTGGGAAATCTTTGAAATTTCTTTCTTCAAGAACTTTGCTTGTTTGTTTTTTACGAGACATTTTATCCCTCCTGAAAATATATATCAAGTTGATTATACAACATCTTTGAAAATTTGTCAAGTTATTTGCTATTTATTATTTGTCATATTTAATTTATCTAATTATTTAACAAATAATTTTTAAGTAAGATATTGAATTTTTGTTTATCATGTTGTATAATTTAAGTATCAGTAAATCATTTTATTGAATTTTAAGTTCACAAAGGAGAGTCCATTGGGAAATGAATGGATTTTTGCATCAAAAAAAGGGACATAAGCATGGCTGTTTTTATAAAAACAGAGTGTTTTTGGCATTAATATTATTGATTACAAACGCACTTCTTCTTTCAAGCTGTTATTCGGGAACGGGACAGCCCGTGTTTACCCAACCAAGCCCTTTGAAAACAGAGGAAACACCTTTAGTGCATCCGCCTGTTACCGAATACGTAACGAGCTCTCCCGATACTACAGTTGTTAACACCGCAACTCCCAACACAACCCCTTTTCCTTTTTGGGAATTCAAGCAATTTACTCCCGAGGAAAAGATGATCTGTATTACTTTTGATGACGGACCTTCAATTTATACCAAAAGAATAATTGAGAAGCTGAAGGATACGGATTCGAAAGTGACTTTTTTTGTTTTGGGAAACAGACTTGAGGTTTCATCGTCAACCTGGTCTTTAGCTACAAAATCCGCAATTGAAAACGGTCACGAAATCGGATTTCATTCATATACACACAAGGAAAATTACACTGATCTTTCTGATGCAGAGCTTTCCGATCACATTAATAAGACAAATGAACATCTGTCAAAATTGGGCGGTGAACCCGTTACCTTGATCCGACCTGTGGGCGGCTTTCGAGATAAAACTAAAAATTACGGTTATCCCTGCATTTTGTGGAATGTTGATGTAGAAGATTGGCGGGTTAATTCTTCTATAAAAAATGGCAGTATGACATATGATGAGGGGGTTAAAATCCTTGCAGATATGATCGTAAAGCAGGCTTCAAGCGGATCCATCGTTTTGCTTCATGATATCTATGAATGCTCTGTTGATGCTTTTTGTCTTGTATATGATAAATTATCTGCTGAAGGATATAAATTTGTTACAGTTTCAGAAATGCTTGGAATTGAAGGAAAGGACGCATCGGGGTATGCTTTTTATTCGACCTATACAGCATACTATCTCGATAAAAGATGCTCATGAATACAGAAAATAACAAAAAAACAGTATTGACCAAGAAAAAATCAATAATCATCATTAGCGTTCTTGCTGTATTGCTGATTATTCTTGCTCTTTTGAATACGATTGATTTTGATAAAATAATAAAGGATCTTTTCTATAAAAACGATGATCCTGTGTATAATTATTTCTTTTATTCACCTGATTATGAAACCGATATCTTAAGTGACAGTGAATATCTTGAGCTTGACAGGACTGTATCCTATACGGAAGGTGCAATAACATATAGGGATGCAGAGCTTGACAATTATTACGGAACTCCCGTTATTAAGGATTATCTTGAAGCAATGATCAATGGTGATTGCGAGAAGTATAAATCTTTGTTTACTGAGGAGTATAAATCCAATTCAAAAAATAAAATTCCCGAAGTTTTCCCGCAGCAAAGAGTTTATAATATTTCAGTTACGAGAATCGGAGAGCCTTATATGTATAAAGCCGATGATCTTGACGGCAAATATACGGGTATTATCAGATATGTATATTCTGTCAGCTACATGATACAGTACAATACGGGAACAGTACGAGATGATATCGACAGCGAGTCCATGCGCCCTCTTGTTATTGAGGTTTTCGAAACTCCCGACGGAAAATTGAAAATTAATGCAATGGAGATAACAGGGAATAGATGAACCTTTAGCAGATAAATGAGAATTTAAAAGGGGCTGTAAAAAACAAACCGAGTTTTTACAGCTCCTTTTATGTTATTTGTAAAAGAAATATTTTAATATGTTTTTTCAAGTCTTTGTAGAATCTTGATGCAGGGAAGAATTAAAAGCCCGACAAACATGTTGCCAACGGCATGCATAATATCAAATCCCAAGCCGACAATGATCCACCGGATTGTTTGTTCGAATGTGAAATCGTACATTATTGCTTGTACGGGAGCATAAAGAGCGCCGAAAAGTATACCGTGTAAAGCAGCCACCATCGGATAAACGAAAGCAGCGATTTTATCGGGCATTTTTTTTGGAAGTATCATGGTAAAGAACCACAGGACTGTCCAGATGTACAAATACGGATACCACCACAAATTGAAACCGTGGAACAAGCCGTCAAGAACAACATAAACATAAATTGGGATCAATGCTTTCTTTCTGTAAACTACAGTAAGAGCAACAATGAACATTCCGAGAAGGTGAAAGTTAGGAAGGAATTCCATTAGCTGCTTGGAAACATACATAATTACTCCGAACATTGAAAAAATACAAAGCTGTTGTAAATGACGGGAGTAATCTTGTCTTTTATTTTTCATTGTTTGGTTTGATTCCTCCAAGGTCGATTCTGTAAATGTTTTGTGTGTCAAGATCCATTTGTGTAATATAAAGGGGCGGCATTCCGCAGGAGGAAGTAAGGTTTACACAAAAAGCACGAGCGAAGGGGTACAGAGCCAAATAAGTTTCCTTGTGTATTTCTTCCTTGGACAAAGCAGGGTTATATTCAAATATTCCGATGGTTGTGAATTTTATGTTGAAGTTCTCGTTGTCCTCGGAGCAGATAATGCTTGTAAGCTCGGATCTGCAAATATTATTTGCTGTGTATTTTACATTATGAGTGAATTTCTGTTGTAATCTGATGGCGCTTTGCTGTGCCTTTTGCTCATTTTTTAAAGTAACATCATTAACAAATGTGCTTTTTAATTTTACCTTGACCATAAACACTTACCTCTTTTACATTTCTCGATTACATTATATATTAAACCGATTTAAAAATCAAGCATATTTTAAATAATTATATTTGTGAAAAAATATTAAAATTTTCAAAAAAATAATAAAAAGAGGTAGTAATTTACAGAATTATGTGATACAATATATATGTCAAACTGAAAATATCCTAAACTTTTGGAATTTTTTGAAATTTTCAAACAAAGGAGAGAAAAATGAAGAAAATATTGATCTCGGCAACGGCATTGCTTTGCATGTCTTCGCTTATTTCTTGTAATATAAACAGCTCGGTGCCTACAGAAACATTAACACCTACACCGAGCGCTACACCTACTTATTCAACTCCCGCAGATACAGAAACAACGCTTACCCCCATGCCACCTGTTTCTCCTGATACAACTGTCAAAACACCGGATATTACCCCCACGGTTACTCCTACACCTACTCCAATTACACCTGTTAATAAATTTGACAGCTATACTGCGGTGGATTTTGATATGACTGTTGACAAAACTGACCCAAACACTGATTATGTTATATGCGGTAAAGGTTTATTTATCAAAGGTGATCTTGCCCTTGTGAACGAAACTTTTGGATATAATTCTAAATATACCTCGGAGCTTTCAACAATTAAGGAAGAAAAAGAAGGTTATATCAGTGTATCCGCTTGGGGATTGCAATGCACTCCCGAGACAATGTATGCAATAGATGCACTCAGTACCGCATATGAGATCGCATTTCCCGATGCTGAACGTACCCTTATCGTTCAAGAGGCATTCAAGAAATCAAGTAATGGAGGTACCCGCGCATATTCTTCCGAATATCTTACAGGTAGGATGCTTAAGCTTTTGTTTTGGGACGGACAGTATACCTACAAGGTTGATAACATTGAAATGAAAGCAGAAAAGCAATGGCTGCAGACAAATTGTGCAAAATATGGATTTGTAATTCGGTATGATAATGCGAAAGAGGAGATTACGGGTGTCAGCGGCAATAATTCAGAATTCAGATATGTAGGCGTTCCACACTCATATTACATGAATGAAACCAATCTTTGTCTTGAGGAATATCTTGAGAGGATCACATCCTATTCATTTGAAAACAGACTTTCTTACATCGATCCTACGGGTGATACCTGGGAAATGTATTATGTAAAAGGCGAGTCCGAGGGTAAAACAAGAATTCCGGTTGATAAAGATGCTGAGTATACAATTTCCGGAGATAACAAAGGCGGATATATTATAACTGTAAAAAAGAACGATCTTAAATCAATTGAGTATGTCAGACTTTTAAATGCCATTGAGAGCTTAAAGAACAAAGCTGTGATCTCTTATGATGCAAAAATTTCTCTGCTTCTTTCAGAGGATGTAACAGTTGAGGAATATAAGGTGCTTGTTGAAAACGGTGCTTTCAAATCTGAATTTTTGTCCAACTATACTGTTGTTTATAAGGACGGAATGTTATATTTGACAGACTTGGAAGGCAACACGGACTCCACGGAATTTACGTATGATTCTGCCATGAAAAAGTATTTACCGAGACTTAAAACAGGAGCTTCCGTTGTTATAATTCCTTCACAGGATTCTCTTTTTGTTGGATCTGTTGAGTCAATGGACGGCGGCTATGTATATACTCTCCATCTTCGAGATAAAGATCTCATCGAAGAACAAAACATTGCATTTTTCGGTAAAGCAGGTTTTGTCTCCAAGGTCATTGTGACTGTAACCGTCAAGGATAAAGAGGTAGTACAGTATAAATTTACAGGAAAGACCTCCTCGGGTGCAGTTTATGATGTGATAATTGATTTTAATAACGAAGACGGCTTGAAGGTTGAGGTTCCAAGCTCTCTGTAAATATTAAAATATTATACGGACGGTACAGTGTTAATACGCTGTGCCGTTTCTTGATTTTATAGGGATTATCATATTTTCGAACCTATGGAACAAACAAGGCTGCTATAGTAAAAAGGACTTTTCTATAAAACGATTGACAATTTTTTATAATATGCAATTAAATTAATTCAGTGGAAATTATTTTTTATAAATAGATTGATTTTTATGGAAAAATATGATATTATTACTATGCATATTTATAGATGATTGGTGATGGAATGACAGATTTACTTTCAATGACTCTTTCTGAGCTTGAGGAATACCTTGTTTTAAACGGCGAAAAAAAGTTCAGAGCAAAACAGCTGTATCAATGGATGCTAAAAGGCGAGAAAACAGAAAATATGACAAATATTCCAAAATCACTTGGAGAGTTTGTAAATAAAGAAAATTTATATTATATACCGGAAATCGAACGTAAGCTTGTTTCAAAAATAGACGGTACTGTAAAATATCTTTTTAAGATGTATGACGGGCAAATGATCGAAAGCGTAGTGATGTCATATGAGCATGGATATACAATATGTGTTTCTTGCCAATGCGGCTGCAGAATGGGTTGTAAGTTTTGCGCCTCAACAATTGCCGGTAAGGTCAGAGATCTTTCGGCAGGAGAGATACTTTCTCAGATAATCGCCGCTCAAAAGGATCTTGGAATCCGCATTTCCAATGTTGTAATGATGGGCATCGGAGAGCCCTTTGATAACTATGATAATACATTAAGGTTTTTGAGGCTTGTAACATCTCCGGACGGTCTTAATATCGGCGCGCGTCACATTTCCGTTTCAACATGCGGGGTTGTGGATAAAATATACAAGCTTGCTGAAGAAAATCTTGGAATCACGCTTTCAATTTCACTACATGCATACGATGATTCTGTCAGATCATCAATAATGCCTGTAAATAACAAGTGGAATGTAGACAGGCTTCTCACTGCATGCTCTGACTATTTTAAAACAACGGGAAGGCGGATTTCCTTTGAATATACTTTGATTGCAGGAGTCAACGATTCCGAGGAGGCTGCAGTTTCACTTTCAAGGGTTTTGAAGAAATATATGAAAACAATGCCCCTTCATGTTAATTTGATTCCTGTCAATAATGTCGAAGAAAGAGATTTTCGTGCAACAGGAAAAAATGCTGCAATCAAGTTTATGCAAACACTAAACCAAAACGGCGTAAATGCTACTATACGAAGAAAGCTTGGTTCGGACATTAACGCGTCCTGCGGTCAGCTTAGAAGGGAAGAAACAAAAAACAGTTAAAAGAGGTGAAGTGGAATGATTTATTTCGGTAAAACAGACAAAGGTCTTGTAAGGTCTGAAAACCAGGACTTTTTTAAGTGCGTGGAATTTTCGGACGTCCTTGTATGTGTTGTCTGCGACGGAATGGGCGGTATGTCATGGGGTGAAGTTGCTTCTGAGGTAGCCGCAGAGTCGTTCTGCTCAAAATTCAATGAGTTATCGCAAAATTATATTAACAACCCTCTTGCATACGGTCTTTCCATGGTCAGCATTATAAAGAGATCAATTGAATTTGCCAATGAGTCGGTGTATGAACAGTCTGTTCAAAACGGTTGCACCGGAGAAATGGGCACAACTCTTGTTTGTTCTGTTCTTTATAATAATACACTTTATTCTGCCAATGTTGGTGACAGCAGACTATATGTTTTACAAGATGATGCGCTCACAAGGGTTACCAAGGATCATTCCTATGTTCAATTGTTGATCGATATGAAAATGATTGATGAAAAGGACTCGGAAAAATATGATAACAATGCCATTACTCGCGGTGTTGGTCTTGATAAGGAAGTAGAAATTGATACATATGTAATGGAAACCGCAGATGACAGTGTTTATTTATTATGCTCTGACGGACTTTATAAAATGGTATCCCATGAAGACATCAAAGAAACACTGGGTCAGATCAATAACGGGGTCGACGCTTCGTATGTTGTAAATTCCTTGATTGAAAAATCAATTGCTGCAGGCGGTCTTGACAATACAACAGCAGTGATAATACAGGCATAAAAGGTAATAATAATAATAAATTGATTGGGAATTAGGTTTGTTTTATGAGTAGTAAGTACGATAAGTATATCGGAGAATTATTTGACGGTGTATATAAAATCGAAAAGAAAATAGGAGTTGGAGGCATGGCTGTTGTTTTTCAGGCTTATGATACTGTAAACGACAGAACCGTGGCTATAAAAATGCTCCGTGAGGAAATGAATGAGAACAGGGAATATGTTCAAAGATTTATCAATGAATCGAAGACGCTTTCCATGCTCGAGCATCCCAATATTGTAAAGGTATATCTTGTAAATACAAAAAGTACGCCGAAATACATGGTAATGGAAAAGGTTGACGGAATCACTCTGAAAAAATACATGGACAAAAAGCATCCGGGCTTTCCAATGACAATTTCAATTGTAAAGCAGGTTTTGGAGGCGCTTGAACACGCAAATTCCAAAGGCGTAACACACAGAGATATAAAGCCCCACAACATTATGCTTAAAAGGGACGGCACGGTTGTATTAACTGACTTTGGAATTGCAACTCTTGAGGGTGTTGAGGAAAAGGATTCTGACAGAGCTATTGGTACGGCTCTGTATATCAGTCCCGAGCAGGCGCAGGGGAAAAAGACGGATTGCAGATCCGATATATATTCTCTTGGTGTTGTAATGTATGAAATGGTCACAGGCACTCACCCTTTTTCAGGGGATTCCTCTGATGATATAGCCAATGATCAGATCAATAAAGAACCCCTACCCCCAAACAGCTTTGTCCCAACAATTCCCCGCGGACTTGAGCAGATTATTCTTAAGGCAATGAACAAAAAGCCCGATAATCGTTTTTCTTCTCCTTCTGAAATGAAGAAATATCTTAAGAGACTTGAAGATGACCCGTTTATAGAGTTTTCATTTATACAGGAGAAAAAAACAAAAACACAGGACAAAGGAGTGGAGCTATATAAGGCTCCTGAAATTACGGGAAAAAAATTAAAGGCAAAGGAAGACAGCTTTTCAATTACACCTTCGATTTTAGGTATTTTTTCCTCATTTGCGGCAGTGGTTCTTGTAACAGCGATCTATGTGCTGATTACTATTTTTCCCGATTCCATGCTGAATGTTTTTGACATACAGAAGGTTCCCGATGTGGAAATTCAGGATTATATCTATGCTGTTTATAACGATCAGTTATATTATGAGCTTGTGGAGGAAGGATATGATGTAGAGGTTGAATACATGATATCCAACAAATACCCTAAAAACACAATAATTGCTCAATCGCCTTCTGCGGGACGACTTTTGAAAAAAACTAACCTTAAAATTAGTTTTACGGTAACCATTGAAGCAACACTTCATTCACTTGACAATTATACAATGCTTGATTACCGCTTGGCAAAAAAAGAGCTTGAGGAGCTTGGATATAATGTTATTGTCAACAAGGTGGAAAATGATGCTATTGACATTGGTCTTATAACTGAAATGTCCCCCGGCGCAGG
>SVUF01000057.1 GCA_015063395.1 Oscillospiraceae bacterium | reverse complement strand
AAAAGGAAGTCTCCTTTTTTGATCGCTATAAGGCTCCCTCGCGTAAGGCTCCCTTGTGTAACAGCCCAGGCTGGCTTCTCTTGATGCGAATGTCCCGAAAATAAGGCTCCCTCCGGGAGGGAGCTGTCAGCGAAGCTGACTGAGGGAGAGTGCGTAACAAGGAAGATACTACAACCCCTAAAGTCACGCAGGCTCCTTCCGTCACGGCTACGCCGTGCCACCTCCCTCTCGGAGGGAGGCTTGGTGTAAACATCGCGAATGTCCCGAAAACTTGGGAAAGGTAATTGTTTTTTGCGGACCGTCGAGGGCGCCGGTCCCTACGGATTTTGTGCAAACATCGCGAACGAGCCGTAGGAGGGGCTTGCTCCTCCCGAAAATATGTTTTTTTTGCGCATTTACCCAAGGCAGAATAAGGCTCTCCCTTCGGGAGAGCTCCCGCGGTAGCGGGTGAGAGGGTTAAAAAGCCAGTCTTACTATAAAACCCTCTCCGTAAAATAAAAAAGAGTATTGTACGATGGTGCAACACTCTTTTTATTGAATTTAATTTACGGTGCGGAAGTAATATTGCCGTTTGAATCAAGAGTAACCTTCCAGCTATCTGTAACGGCATCTGCGGGTTTACCTTGAATTGCTTCTGCAAATACCTCAAGCACTTGTTTGTTACCGTTGGAATCTTTTTCCAAATGAACATTGGCTGTTAGCAAATTATCAGTAAATTCTTTGGGCAAGACCGTGGTTTTATAGTAGTAAGTATCATTAGATCCTGCAATCCAACCGTCACCCAATTGAATATCGGGCATTTTAGAGGGCAGGGGAGCGATATTCCCTTCGCTGTCAACCCAATAGCTTACAAGCCTTAAACGAATATAGGAGTCAATATTACCCGTGTTTTTCACCTTGATTGATGATTTATATTCTCCGTCAAATTCTTCATCAACCTCACAAGATACAACAGCGGGGATAAATTCGTTGTTGCTGTCAGAGGCTTGTTTGAACATATAGGCAAACACAGTTCCGCAAAGAATTATGAATACAACCAAAGAGGAGATGAGAATGATTGAAAACAAATTGTTTTTTTTCATTTTAGACTACCCCCTTTGGTTCTTTTCGTTTTCACTGTTACCGTTTAACCATTTGTCATTTGCTGAGTCTTTGTTAAATGTAACAGAAGTACCTGTGGCATTTTGGTGGGTTACATTTTGAGCGATGTCATCATGTCTCCATGACCAATCGTTCTGCTGTGTAACTGTATATTGACCCATCGGCAAATCTACAATTGTAACAGATCCGTTGCCTTCAACAGTTACGAAAATTGTAACATTAGTTGTTGTGTTTCTGACCTCATAGACATAAATCTGACCACTTTCACCGTTTTGACGTTTAATGGTAAGGTTTGCAACTGCAGGTTCAATCTTTGCATAATAGGTGTATGGAATCCAACCTGGGCCTTTTTGAAGGATCAGCATTTCTCCGTTGGGTTTGAGCTTGTCGTTTGTCGAAATAGGATTTGTACAAGCCTCGTCATAATACCAACCAACAAATCTGTAACCTTCTGATGGAACAGCATTAACAGTGGCACTTAAGTCGGAAGTATACTTTAAATACAAGCTTTCGGGAGAAACAGTACCGCAACCGTCAGGACCGACAACCTTAAAGTTAATACGTATTCTTCTTTCTGTGTAATAAACGTAAACAATGTTTTTGGTAATCTGATTGTTATTAGGACCGTCCTTAACGATTGTACAGCTACCCTTAGAGGCGAATTCATAGCCTGTAATTGTTGGCAGATCTTCGTCGGAAACTGTTTTACCGTAGGGCTCCATTTTGTCGCCGTTCATGTATTTTGTTTCGTAAATCTGTTCATTGGTGTCCTTGCTCAAATAAATGATCTTGTAAGGATATTTTATTCGTTTGAAATAAACCTTAATTACAAGACCCGATTGAGTTACGTTTCCTTTGGCTTCACTCAGAGAAGTAACGGTTCTTTCATTAACACCGTCGTCCATTATAGTAGCATAGTCAAATTCAAAGCCGTCCTGGGAAATATCCATCTGCCATTTTGCTGAAATTTGAGTATTCAGCAAATCGACATCACCCTCAGAAGCAAAAGGAATGGCGGGATATACACCTTCAGTGTTTTGAGTATAATACTCTATATACCACACACCTTCGTCAGTAGACTTGGTGTAATAGAAATACAGATGGTTTTTGCTCTCGTCGTCAGAAAGCACCAAAGTTTTTTGGTACTCGTCGGGGACATAGTCCTTGAAGCTCTTGTGGGTTTCTGTAACTACGGCGTAATCACTTGTACGGTAGACAGGGGATCCGGCAAGCTCTGCGTTTCCGTTGTCAGCATCTAAATAGTGAACGTAGTATCCTTTGGTCTCTGCTTTATTATATATAAATGTATACTCAACACCTGTTTCGGCATCTTCAATATTCAGAGGAATTGTATGGCTGACTGTTTGCGGGAAGTATTTGGATCTATAGCCTTCCTTGAGTTCATCCCCAACCTTTGCTTCAATGGTAATGCTGTGACCTGCAAGAGACGAGCTTATGATCGGATCTGCAATTTCGTTTCCTTCGCTGTCCTTGAAGTAAATGGTGTATGGAACAAGCACCTCGGAGCTCCATTTTGCGTAAATGACAGTGTCTTCAACTACGGGCTGGTTTTCAAAGTCCCATTTAAGCTCAACGCCGTCACTCATATAGAACCAACCAACGAATTTATAAAGTCCGTTGTCGGGTGTGGGCGGAACCTTGTTGTCCAAACTTCCAAATACTAAATTTCCGTGGAGAACCTGAATGGATTCAACCTTATCTCCGCCGGAGATGATTACAGAATCCTCTTTGGTATAAATATCGTCATCATTTTTCTTGAGAACAACTCTTACATTATGATATTTGGGCGTCCACTTTGAATGAAGTGCAAGAGGACCTGCGGGCATAGTCATGGTGGAAAGATCCACGGGGTCTCCTGTAAGCTCGGGGTTGAGATACCAGTCTACAAATTGGTAGGAATCCTTTTCAAGATCCTCCGGCTGTGGCGGAATGTAATCTTTAAAAGAACTTAGGGGTTGCTCATAGTACATGCCTTCTTTGCGAACAATGTCATTTCCGCTGTAGAATTCAAGTACATAGTCCGAATTTCTTGTGTAGTAGAAATAAACATCCGTATCGTCAGATCTGTCAATTCGATCATTACTACTAAATGTAGGATTTGAGGTTAATTGTGTAAAACCTTGCAAATTAATAAAGTCTTCCTTCTTGGTTACATAACCATACCGTGCTTCCACTATCTTATATTCCTTATAATATCTTGTAACAGAATTATAGGTGTATGTTGAAGTATATTCTCCTCCGGGAAGAACTTCAACCATATAGTGCATGGTATATAAATCATCATTTTTGTAATTGTAAGTAAGTGTAAATGACTCTGCAGGCATTATATCAATATAAACTAATACTGCAGTAAACAATTTACTGCCGTCGGGAGCCCACCGAACACCGTCACCGTATGTTGTGCCATTTGTACCTTTTATGGGCCAATGGGCAGATATATTCGCGCCCCATTTTTCGTTGATATTATAAACCTCGTTTCCGCCGTCTATAAACTGAATATTAAACTTTCTTCTCTTAAATTTAACATTCAATACGGTGGTTCCGTCCTGTTCAACCACAACACTTTCAAGGTCTTCCTCGTCAATATACCACTTGTTCGCATCATAATCCTTAAAGACAGGATATTTACAGGTAGCGTCCGAGTGGGTATGAGGTACGCAGTCTTTATAACAAGCAAAGCTATGTGTATGGGCGGTTTTTGTACAGGTGAGAGTATAACAGCTTCCTGTGTAGTCCGTATGTGTAAGATGTTCTTCCTTACCGCATCCGATACAGCTGTTGCTGTGTGAATGGCATGTAGAAGTTGCGATATCACCTGATTCAAGATCACCGTTATATCCATACCACCTGTTACCGATGTAAATATATTTTGTTTTCCAAATCCAACCCTCAGAATGAATTTGTCCTTGTTTAGGAGAGTTTGGCGGGTTATTTGGATTAGAAGTACTTCCAACATCTTCGTAACAGCTCGTATTGTGAGTTGTATGTTCCGTCATATTACAAGTATAACACTCCTCGTCATGCTCATGATACTTTGTACATGTCAACTCATAGCAGTCTTCTTCGTGGGTATGTGGATCTATAGTACAAATCAGTTCACAACTTCCGTCGTGTTCGTGTTCATCCAATCCACAAATATAGCTTCCATTGTTAAGTGAATATGTAAGCTCTGTTCCGGGAGCAATATGGAGGGGAACGGTTTCCAGATATGAATAGCCGTCGTCATTGGAATTTGGGTTTTCGCCCCAGAAAACAATGTTGACTTGTGCGGTGGGGACTTCTTTCCAAAGTGCAATGTAAGCAAGGTTACGGGCAGGCACAACAGGCTCAACTGTGTCGGGAACTCCGTCGTTACCCTGGTCGGGAATTCCGTCATCGTCAGAATCCGATGTATATGCGTCCCAACCGATGAATACATATCCTGCACGTGAAGGCGCGGAAAGGTGATTTACAAGGTTGGAGCCGTATCTTGCGTAAACCGAATATACACCGTGACCGCCGTTAAGGTTGACCTCGGTCATAAAATACAGACGGTCATAGTAAATCTCCAAATGCGTGGAGCCGTCTGCTGCAATTGTAGGTGTTTCGTGGAGAAGCTCTTGCATTCCTTCAAATGCGTTAGTAGTTAAAGGAACCTTGGTATCGGTTAAGCCCGAATATGTTCTTGAGTCATAGAATGAATAGTTATCGTTTTCAACATTCTGAAAATAAATGTCAACTGTGTAATTTACATATGTGGGCTTATAGTAAACGGTATAAAGCTCATTCTCTGTGAAAATTTTATTCAAGGGAAGTGAATTAACCTGTTCATCTTCAAAATAGGGAAGATATCCTTGAACATAGGGGAATTCCGCAACAACACTTGATTGAACATTGAGGGGCACTTCTGCAACAAAGCTGTTTGCCGCCTGAGTTCCGTCTTTATCAAAAAGATATTGTACGGTTATATAACATACATTCGTGTCGGCAAGCAGATTGGGAATTTCATCATATGCGGTAGCTCTGATGGCTCTTTCGTTGGTTTGGGGCTCTTCTGTTTTTTCGGGATGTACATATGAGTCATAGTCAAAGTCTGTATCAACAAAAATTGTAATAGCATCGCCTACAACTGATGTAAAGCCCGCTCTTGTAACACAACGGATCTTTCCATAGCCTTCTGAATCAAGGGCGTTTGAAAGTAAAGTATATTTTACAGGTATTACAGAGGAATCCTCGCCTAAAATATCAACCCATTTGTCGTTAACAAGGATCTGCCACTGATATTTGGGGTCAACGCCAAGAGAGGAACGGCACTCCAAGGTGAGAGTGTCATAAAGACCTATTTCTGCAGAAGTGACAGCATCACCGTTTTCATCAAAAACATAGTTTCTGCCTCCGTTATGGATCTGCAATGATTCACCAAGAGGCTGCTTGACATTATCCTGATATACCCAAGGGTAGTTCAAGAGCTTTTCGGGAATCACACTGCCGGGAGCGGCGTCCACCTTGTACCAGAGATCTCCCGTGTCAGAGCAATAATAGTTCTTGATTACGAGTACAACGTCGTTGGAAATTTCAGTGTCAGAGAGAAATTGACACTCTGTTCCCCAAGGATTTGTGATCTTTTTGGGATCGTCCGTTAATGGAACAGGGAAATATTCATTGAACACGGCGGTGTATCCAATCACCTCACCGTAGTTTACAAATGTATTTGAGCTTGCGCCTTCGCCTGTACTTGCTTCAGAGCTGAAATTCACATCAATGAAAGGATTTCCGCTGATCAGCATGGATAAGCACAAAGCAAGAGAAATAAGTGTTTTTTTCATAGATTAGTGTCCTTTATTAGCTTTTGGAGGAAACAGAGCTCCAAGCATCTGTGATGTTTTCAAAACCGTTCGACTGAACAGCAACAGCGCCGAGATTTATATAAATTCCTGTCATTGTTGAAATTTCGGATTTTGTAATTTCATCGCTTACTGATATTTTACTGTCGTTGGCAAATATATCAACGCTGTCAATTGTTTTGTTGGGAATAAGTGTTTTATAGTAGACATAGTCTCCGTTATCAAGCTTTAAAAATGACCACTCGCTTGATACCGTAAACTCCATTGCATCTTTGCTGTTCAAGGTATATGTAAATGTCCTGTTGTCATTTGTTTTAAAATGAGCGGAGGGGGTAACAGTTACAAAAACCACAGTTGAAGCTTCACTTCCTTCAAAGGAAACGGTTGCTTTCTTTGTAAGATCAACTCCGGGAATAATAATAAGCTTACCCTCACTTGTAAAATCACCTGTTTCGGTAATTTCTATGTCTCCGAAGGTGATCACCCTTGCAGAGTCGCCGGTGGAGCTTGTGGTGGTGTATCTTGCGTAAAGTCCCGACAGCATTGACGTTGAAATTAAAACAAGGCAGAAAAGAGATGCTGCTATTTTCATAATAACAGGACCAATAGAAGTTTTCTTGTTTGGTCTATACATATCCTTAACCGCCTTTCATTTTAAATTTTATTGATTTTCTTTTAGTTTTCTTATTTCTTCCTTAATCGCCTCAAGCTCATCAAGATTTTGCTTTTTTTCACGTCGGAATGAGAATTCCATAAGAAAAACAGCAATACCGACTGTCAATATAATACCGATGGGAGATTTCAGGAAGGAGACAAATCCTCCAACATAGGGAATAGACTTAACAACAATTCCCTTGATTTCTTCAATTTTTATAGGTTCGTCCGAGGTGTTGTTGGCATCACCCTTGGTTGTGACCATGCCTTCCTCGATGCTTATAATTCTATGCACAACAAGAGATCCGTGAGATTGGAAAACAACAACATCATTAATGCTGTAGTTTTCTTGGCTTTTAACAATGATCAGATCATCAACGGACAATTCAGGCTCCATGCTTCCCGAAAGCACAACGGAAGCGCCAACCCCAAAGGGCATTGGCATGGAGTCTCCGATAAGCTTTTCGGAATTAACAAGATAAATCTGATAGCCCAAAAATCCGCCGATAAGTGCAAGAACGATAATTCTTGTAATAAGCTTTGCTTTTTTACTTGTAGTAGCAGATTTATTCATAGAGTTCCTTTCTTCTGCTCATCTTTTTGCTATAGATAAAGATTACGATGGCTACAGTAACGGCAACAAGTGCCCAAACTAAATTGTTGAGAACATCCTCTCCTGTCTGTGGAGGAGGATTGTCGCCGGGGTCGTCGGGGTCATCACACTCACTTGCAAATGTATTGATCTTGATCGTCAAGGTGATATCATCTTCTACGGCAAGATTACCAAGAAGTGTGTCGAGCTTGTCATCTCCTTCAAAGGGCCACTGCCATTCAAGTGTGAAATTCGCAAAGCGTTCTGCGGCAAGCTTTCCTTTTTTTGAAACCTTGTTGAGAAAAAGAACACTTTCCCAATGATCTTCACTTCCGAGGCAATAGCTTCCGTCATGATCCACCACACGCACAACAACGGGAAGAGAAAAATCCGTACCCGAAACATAGGCTTCCATGGACATTGAATAATTAAGGGAAACATCCCCTGTATTTTTGAGAGTAAAGGAAAACTTGTTGTTTGTACCGGGAGCAATAACCTTGTCGTTGTTTTGTCCTGCAACTGTAATGACACCTTCACCGTTTTCATATGAAACCTTGAAAATTTCAACATCGGTGTCACCCGCCCAAACTGTGTCGCCCGATGTAACCTCAAAACCGGGGTTTCTTGGAATTTCGGTTTTAGAAGCCTCGGTGTCCTCGGGGCTTTTGGTGACAGGCGGAGTTTGTGTTGGAAGGGAAGTGCTTGAATTGTCGAGCTTGATGATATTCAGCCCTTTGTCAATAGCCGACAAATGATTGTCCGCGCCAAGATCAAGGCTGCTTGACTCGTCAAATCTTATAAACCCGTCGGAGTCCATTTTACCAACCTTTATACTTGTAAGGTTCGTTTTTTCTGTCAGAGGAAAAACGTTTTCATTTTCATTCTGGACCCATATTGTAAGCCTGCTGAAAAGTACAGCAAGAGAACAAATTTCAAGCAAAATAAGCATAACAAGAATAATGCTGATGTTGCGGTTGGAATGATCCTTGCGTAAGCTCTTATAATTGTTCATTTTTCCTCCTTAAAAAAGTATTTTTCAATCTGTTTTTCAAGATTTAAAGCAATCTCAACGTAAAATATCGTTGAGGTCGTTTTGAAAATTGAAAAATCGCAATGAATAGGATTTCTCCCATCAGCCACGTTTAACAGGAGAAATCCTAAAATTATGTTAATTTGTAATTTAGATCTTTAATGTAAAATTAGTCGATCTGAGTTACAGTAATTACGATATTGAAGTCAATATCAAGATTATAGTCTGCGTCTGGTCCCTCTGTAAGAGAAATAGCAGGATTCAGTGCGGTTCCTGCTTTAAGATCACCTAAAAGTGTATCGTGTTTATCAAATCCTGCATCGATTACTTCATCACCATAATCCCAAGCCCATGTTAACGTATATTCACCATAGATTGCGGCCAAATCAGTATTGGGAGCGTGATTTTTAGAGCCTTCAAAAACTTCTTTTATTTTTGCAAGGTTTCCTTCTGCAATCACAGTACTGCCTTGTTTCAAAGTAAATACAACGGGGTAATAGCCGCCAGCTTCTGTGTTATTAAATGTGTCATCAGGGTTACCGGTTGTCATATCGGGAAGACCATTCTTTTCAGCAAGGAAGATATCTTCATTTACATTTACTTTAATATCTACCCTAACTGCAACTTCAGGTGTTCCTGTAATAGAAAATGTCATAGGGTCTGTATTTTTTGTTCCGGGTGCTACAAGGTTATCTGTTGTTGTTGTATTTTCTACAGCCAAGCCTGAATAACCAAAGTGGGTATCATCAGCGGTATACTTTGTATCGAAAAGTGAACCTGTTGCAGTAACAACTACACCAAATTTAGCTACAGTTGCTTTATCTGCAACGTCATCAGATGTAACATACTTTGCAAATGTTCCGCTGATAGCACATGTGGAGATCATAGCTGCAACCATAAGAATGGAAGCAAGTCTTAACATTTTGTTTGTTTTCATAATTGTTTTTTCCTTTCATATATTTGTATTTGTTTTGGAATTCTTCCCTGCGTTGAGAGGGAAATAAAGTTACCGGGCATACACCCATCGCGGAGAATGCCGCGGCATTATATATTCACCCTCTGCGTGGCATCAAAGGGAAGAATGTACAGATTAGTTGTTGCTGTCATTTTTGTCAGAGCCTGCTTCGTTTACAGCACTTTCGCTCTGTGCCTTCTGTGCGCGAAGTGCCTCAAGCTCTGCAAGCAATGCGTCAGTATCCTGCTGCTTTGCTTTTTCATACTTACGGCGGCGCAAGAAGTCAAATCCGACAATTAAAATTATAGGAAGACCGATGCAAATGATCAATCCGGGAGTTGACTGCAGGAAAAGTGCGATGTTTCCTGCACCTGCAATTCTCGAACGGTAAATTCCTACAAAATTTTCAAGAGGTACGGGAAGTGAGTCCTCTGTGTTGTTGTTTGTACCTTTTGTACGGAAGGTACCGTCCTCAAGTATTTCAATTACCTGGTGAGTAACAATACTTGTGCCATTGCCCTCGGGGTCAAAGAAGGAAATGATGTCTCCAACCTTAACTTCCTTTGGATCTATACTTTCACAAATAATCAAGTCACCGCTTTTAATAATAGGATCCATTGATTCGGTAAGTACTATAAGCGGACAGTAACCTCCAAATGTTGGAACCTCGTCCTTATTTACATAGCTTTTAACAATCAACGTACAGTTGATGATAAGAATCGGCAAGAGTATCACACAAAGTGCAATACCAATGCCCGTTAGCACCTTGTCCTTTTTGGTTGCTGCTGAATTCTTCTTTTCATTAACCATGAATTTTTTACTCCTTTTAAACATTTAATGTCGAAAAAACAACATCTCAAGAATATTTTACTACGATAAATTAATTTTGTCAATATATTTTTTTGTCAAAATAGTATAAATGTTAAATTTTTTTTTAAAATGAAAAACAAACTTTTTATTTAGAATTAAGTTCATTTTCTTTAAAAATTTCTTTTTTTGGGTGTGAATAATAATTCATTCGTATTATGAATTACTATTCATTTTGTTTTATTGTAAAACGTCTTGACAAATTAACAGAAATAATATATAATAAAAGCAGTTTACAAATTCTTTTTTTCTGCCATAATAGATAAATGAAGCTTTTGTGTTTCCTTCATTTACTGTTGTATGCAGTCAAAAATGCTGTTTGTAGATGAAATTATATTATTGAAAGGGAAACAGTTATGTCAAAAAACAATTCGCTCTTCAAATTAGCATCCATTGTAGTTCTTGCGGCTATGCTTTTTTCAACGGTATGTGTTGCAGGAATATCATTTGCTGACGTTCAGCAAAAATCAGGCGGCATTGTGGTTGATTCCGAATCAATTACAGGTGACGCTGTAGACAACCCCGCAGAAGGTGTTGATAAGCTTTTCGACGGCGATATCAACACAAAGCTTTGTACCACATTAAATGAGAAATTCAATATTTCATTTGCACTTACCGATGCTGCTGTTGTAAACTCCTATAGCATCAGCTCAGCAGGAGATGCAGAGGAAAGAGACCCTAAGGATTGGAACCTTTACGGTTCTGTAGATGGAACTGAATGGGTTCTTCTTGACGAAAGACATGATGTTGATCTCCCCGAAAGATTGATGATTTATTCTTTCAAGTTCGAAAATGAAGTTGCCTATAAATACTTCAATCTTGAGATCACCGCAAACAACGGTCTTGACCCTTGGGGCGGAAACCGTATTCAGTTTGCTGACTTCAAGCTTGGATATGTCAATGAAGGCGAGGATACCTCGGAGCTTGTAAAGGTTGAGATCAATCAGTCAACAGTAAAAAGCTCAGCAAGCCTTGATGGCGGACAGGGTGTCCTTCAGATCTTTGACGGCAATGTTGATACTAAGGCTTGTATCGTCAATGTATCATCCCTTTGGGTAAGCGCGCAGACAACAACCTATTCTGCAGTTTGCATGTATAGAATAGCTTCTGCAAACGACCATGATCCCCGTGACCCTCGTGATTGGACACTTTACGGATCCAATGACGGAGAAGAATGGGTTGCTCTTGATACACGTGTAAACGAGGATCTTCCCGAAAGAAACACATACTACACATACACATTTGAAAACACAACGGAATACTGCTACTATAAGCTTGATATCACATCTAACAACGGCGCAGACGCTGTTGGTCTTCAGGTAGTTCAGTTTGCAGAGCTTCAGCTTTTCGCTCCCGAATCTGACAAGGAAGTAACTCCCGAGACCCCCGAAAATCCCCAGCCCACAGAGGAGCCCGAGGAAACCATCGTTGTTGACCTTGAATCCATTACAGGTTCAGAGGTAAGCAATAGCGGAGAAGGTCTTGATAAGCTCTTTGACGGAAGCCTTATTACAAAGCTTTGCACAACCTACCAGGAATCAGTATTTGTATCCTTTAAGCTTGAGAATCCCGCTGTAATCAATACATACCGTATCGGAACAGCTTCGGACGCTGAGCAAAGAGACCCCAAGGATTGGAAATTCTACGGTTCTGCAGACGGTGAGAAATGGGTTCTTCTTGATTCAAGATCTGATGTTGATCTCCTTGACAGGCTGACAATGTATAGCTTCTATTTTGACAATGAAGTGGAGTATACATACTTTAAGCTTGAAGTTTTGGCAAACAACGGAACAGATGCATACGGATTGGATCTCATTCAGTTCTCAGAGCTCCAGGTTGGCTATACAGACCCTGCGGATATTGTTGTTGAACCTGTAAAGGTAGACGTTGATCTTTCAACAGTAAAGGGATCTGCAGATCTTGAAGGCGGACAGGGCATACTTCAGATTTTTGATGGATCTGTAAATTCCAAAGTATGTATTGCTAATACAACAACACTTTGGGTCAGCGTTAAGCTTGTATCCCCTGCGGCAGTTTCGATGTATAGAATTGCTTCTGCAAACGACCACGATCCTCGTGACCCTCGCGATTGGACACTTTACGGTTCCAATGACGGTGAGGATTGGGTAGCTCTTGATACCCGTGAAAACGAGGTTATGCCCGCAAGAAACACATATTATGTATATACCTTTGAAAATACAACTGAGTATGCTTATTATAAGCTTGACATTACCTCCAATAAAGGCGTGGATGCAGTTGGTCTCGATGTTGTTCAGTTCTCAGAGTGGCAGCTCTTTGCAGTTCCTACTGAAGAGGAACCCACACCCGAGCCCACACCCGAGCCCACTCCCGAACCCGAACCCACACCCGACGTTCCCGAGGTTAAGGAAGGCTTCGTAGAGGAAGACGGAAAGCTTTACTTCTACGAAAACGGCGAGAAGGTTACATACTGGTTCGAGTATGACGGCAAGACATACTATGCATCAGGAGCTACAAACGTTGTAATCAACTACAACAAGAAGATCCAGGGCAAGTACTATGTATGGAACGACGAAACAGGTCT
>SVUF01000056.1 GCA_015063395.1 Oscillospiraceae bacterium | reverse complement strand
AAAACTCAGAAAGCACCTCGCTCATTACCTGCCCTCTGTCGCTTTCCTTGATCTTCAGTCTGCGTGTACCCGTAAGCTCAACACCGTCAAACAAGGCTCCGACAGCCATAAGAACAGGTCCAAGGTCCGGTGTGTCCGATATGTCAACAGTACAGTACCCCTTTTTGATCATCTCAAAGTATTCTTTATATTTTTTGTCACCCTGCAGACTGTCCCATGAAAGCCCCTCGACAATGACGTCACCGCCAACAAGCCCAAAGGCATCAAGAAATGCCCCGTTGGAGTGGTCGCCCTCTACGGTTACGCTTCTTGGCTGATAATTTCCGCTTACTCTATAGCTGTTGCATGTCAGCCTTTCAACCTTGATCCCAAAGCTCTCCATGGCGCTTAGGGTCATTTCAATATACGGACGGCTCTCCACAGGGGGCACTACACTTACAGTTCCGCCGTCAATCAGCGGAAGTGCAAGTAATAATCCTGTAATAAACTGACTGCTTATGTCGCCCCTGACAGTATATTCGCCGCCGCGAAGCCTTCCCTGCAGTGTGAGATCATTAGCACTTTTACTGTACTTGATCCCCTGCTCCTTGAAGATATCCTCATACACATCAAGGGGTCTTGACATCAGTCTCTCCGTACCTGTAAGTCTTGTTTTGACTCCGTCCGTCAGCGCAATAGGTATAAAAAAACGAAGGGTGCTTCCGCTTTCGTTACACTCAAGGATCCGTTGTGTTGATCCTTCCTCTCTTCCCAAAAAGCTTATTGTATCGCCGTTCCTATTATATATAATTCCCATTGAGGAAAGACAGCGCAGGGTTGCTTCTATATCCTCTGAATATGCAATTCCCTTCACATTTGCCCCCTTACCTGCAAGAGCCCCGCATATGAGCATTCTGTGTGCCGCGCTTTTTGAAGGAGGTGCAGTGACTCTTCCCTTTGCTTTGCTTTTTTCTATCTTTACTATCATTTCTACCTCACAGCTTCTCTGCCATAAATCAATTCTGCCAAAATAACAAAATGCCCGAGCTTCCATTAAGGATCTTCGGGCATAAAACTATTTCTTTGCTTATTCAACACTTACCGTATTGAACCAGCTTATAAACTGACTGTTATATGGGGAATTGTCTTCCTCGATCTCTGCGGTAAATGTTATTATATAAAATGCACTTTTGCCCTTTTTTATAAAGGAATTATAATAATATTCCTTTTTTTCGGCCTTATTCGTGTATTCAAGATAAACAACATCTCCGCTTTTTTTTATGCAATCCACAGATTTTTCATTTATCGCACACACGACCTCGGCATACTTATCCTCGGAAAAATCCGCGTATTCGGCAGGAAGATCCTCAAAGCTCTCCTTGTCGCATACAACGAGATACTCCTTGCTGATATAATAGGCATACACTCCGCCGGCATCCTTTTCCTTAAAGCTACTGTCGAGAACGATGGAAAATTCGCCTTTTTCATATGTCATTTCAACAATTTCCTTGTTACAAGAGGTAAAAAACACCATAGCTACAGCTACTAAAAAACATGTAAAATATTTCATGATTTACCTCCTTACTTTAGTTGGATAAAATTTTACTACAATAAAGTGAATTTGTCAATAGGTTTTTGAATATTTTTTTATTTTATTTGATCTTTTTTCATCGGGCAAACGGAACAGCATTTGGTTGGAGATATTAAGAAGTGGGATATATCCATGTTTTCAGCTCGTTCACGATGTTTGCACAAAATCCGTAGGGACCGGCGCCCTCGACGGTCCGCAAAAAAACAATTACCTTTCCCAAGTTTTCGGGACATTCGCGATGTTTTCGCCAAGCCTCCCTCCGAGAGGGAGGTGGCACGGCGTAGCCGTGACGGAAGGAGCCTGCGTGACTTTAGGGTTGTAGTATCTTTCTTGTTACGCACTCTCCCTCAGTCACTTCGTGACAGCTCCCTCCCGGAGGGAGCCTTACACAAGGGAGCCTTACACAAGGTAGCCTTACCCGAGGGAGCCTTATAGCGATCAAAAAAGGAGACTTCCTTTGGGGAAATCTCCTTTGATTGTTTTATTTTTATTTGTTGGTACAAACTCCGGTTTCTGTGAATTCATACCACACGCCGCCGATTGTTCTTGACTGAACACACATATATCCCGAGCCGTTTGCAGAGCCGATAGCGTAGAAATAATACCAATTTCCATTGATCTGCTGCCATCCTGTCTGCATTTCGCCGTTCTTGTAATAACGTGTTGTGCCGTTCATCTTCTGAATATTAGCAGCTGTATTGCTGTTAGCCGCGTTTGCATAGTCGCAGTTTACAAAGCCGTTGTAGAGGATATATCCACCCTCATGGTATGTATACTCAATGCCGCCGATCTTGCCGTTATCCTTAAGCGCATAAGGTGTTGCGGATGTGGAAGCATAGAAGTAGTAAACCTTGTTGCCGATGTACATCCACTTTGTTGCCGCGCGTCCGTATACAGCATCGCTTGCTCTGAAGTAGTATGTTGTTCCGTCAATTGTATGCCAACCTGTCTGCTTTACACCGTCTACGTAGTAGTAAAGCTCACCGCCGTTGGTCTGCAGACCATTCATGGCTTTTACGGTATGATCCTCGTTAAACTCACGGATATATCCGCCAAGCTTGTATGTTGACTCGGTTACCATATAACCCGTGGTTGAGAGGAAGTAGTAAAGTCCTTCGGGATTTGAAGAATACTGCTCGGATATACCGTTCACTACCTTGGGTCCCGATCCGTCGGCATGACGCCAACCAATTACATTGATACCGTCATCATAGCACTTATAGCCCGTACCGTCAAATACAAATCCGTCAGCAATCTCAAGTCCTGTTTCGTCGTTCCAGAGGTAATACTTACCGCCGATGGTCTTGGAATAGTTGATTACCACATTAGTTGCGGATGAAGCAAAATATTTTACTCCGTCAACCTCGAACCATCCTGTAGCCTTTATGTCATTTTCATAGAAATAAAGCTTTCCGTCTTCTTCAAAAAATCCGTTTTTTACGCCTTGAAGAACCGTAATTGTAGCATGAATATCCGCTTCTCTGACTATTGCGGGAATCATGGTGAGGTGTGCCTTTACTCTGATTACAAAATCATAGTTTCCTGCCGTAGTGGGAACACCCTCAAAATTCACCTCTGATCCGGAAAATGAAAGTGTAATTCCATCGGGCATTGTTCCGCTTACAAGCGTCATTTCCGAAATTGTCACATCATAACCAACATACTCATCAATGTCCGTATGCTTTGCATAAGCCTCACCTGTTTTTCCGTCGGGAAGCGGCAGATCGTATGAAGCGGCATAAACCGTACACGACAGTAATACTGTCAGTACAACAAAAGTTATTAAATATAAAACCTTATTGTTTTTCATGCTCTCTCAATCCAGATCGTCATCGTCAATATTGATGGTTTCTCCAAGTCTTATTCTGCGCTTGATCTTCATTTCCTCCGCATTTTCGTGAATAAGCTCCTTTACAATGAGGGGATCCTTTATATTCTTGAGAACCACGATGGGTGTTGATTTATCCGATGTATTTACCGTCACAGTTCCAAGATTTGCCATTCTCTGCCAAAGGCTTCTTCTGACACTGATGTCCCTTACTCTGTACAAAAGAACCTCGTCATCTTTGATGTTTATTGCTCCAACAGTAACATACAATCTGTCATATGAAAGCGCGTATCTTGTGAAGCTTATGGGCATGCCCAAAATTCTTTTCTTATCTCTCCAAATTATATTCTTTTCAAGTGCCATATTAAAATCCTCCTTTTTTCTTATTTTACCATATTTTCTCCGCTGTGTCAATGTTTTTTTATGTCAATTTACAGACATAAAGCGCATTCCTTCTTTGCTGAACACTTCAATGTCAAGCATTTTACCACAAAATTAAAAGGAGCTGTAAAAAAATCAAATCGATCCTTTTACAGCTCCATAACTGTTATTATCCTACTGAAAGCTCAGATACGCTTATAAATCCTGCTGAACCGCCTGCGATTCCGCGGAGTCTGATGCCTGTACACTTAACACTGTCAAATTCAAGTGTGTATGTATCATATCCCGAACCGAAGGTGCTTGCGGAATTACCCTTGGGGTACGCGGGGCTTGATGTATAGTCAAGCTCTACCCACTTGCCGTCAACAAATGCTTCAAGAATGATCTCGTTCTTGAACCATCCGCCGTTTCCAAAGTGGTTACCCTCTGTAAATACTACCTTTGTCAAGGTCTTTTCTTCTCTATAGATGTATCCGATATAAGCCTCGCGCTCGGGGTTTCCGTGGGGATCTCCGAGAATATAGGTATCATACTGCATCTTATCATTTGCAGTTGCCTTATTGGGAATTACACCGTCACAAATTACGCCGATATCACGTGATCCGCCGCCTGCAGGTCTTGTTACGGAGCAGATGATGGTGGGCTTTGCCAGCATCGCTGCAGTTGATGCTGTACGTGTTTTTACAGTGCGTTCAACTGTTGTTTGTGTTCCCTTATCTCCGTAAACAGTAACCTTGATAGTATACGTTCCTGCCTTTGCATATGCATATGATGTAGGCATAACGTCTGTAAATGTCTGTCCGTCGCCCATATCAATTACATATTTTACAACCTTTTCGTTCTTGCTGTAGGGAGTAAGCTCTACGAATTTTACTGTATTCATCGTTGACTCAACGTCGAAGTATGCATATACTCCGTCGGGCCACTGTTCGAACTTAACGGGGGCATAGTATGTATCCTTCATTACCGTCCATGTTCCGTCGCCGTTGTCCTTGCCGCCGTACGCCTTGATCACATCCTTGGCAAGTGACATATTGAGATCTGCAACATCGTTGAATGTATAGTTTGTATATGAGAACTTTGTGGAGTCTGCCTTGAGTCCGCTCTTGTAGATCTCCTTGATTCCCTTTGCTCCGTAGAAGTTTCCAAGAACGGAAGCCGCGCTTGAGGGGTTACAGTCACTGTCCTGTCCGCACTGTGTGGAGATGAGAATTGTCTTTTCGAAATCGCCCTCTCCGTAAAGCATACCAATGAGGATGTATCCGGAGTTAAGCTTTGCGTCAATGTTACTTACACCGGGAAGCTCGGGACAAAGGTCTGTTTTTGCCCACTTGTTTTCAAGCTTCTGCCAGTTCTGCTGCCATGTGTCCCCTGCTTCATAGCTTGCCATTACGTCCTCAAGAAGCATTCTGAACTGTGTTCCCTTGGGGATCACAGAAATACCTGCTTCGATGATCTCGTCAATGGATTCAGCTGTATATGCCGCAGAGTGCATTGCTGTTACAAATACGCCGCCGTATACGCCGTCACCGTAGTTCATAATGTGACCGATCTCAAAGGCGCGCTTTGCAGCTTCATTGGGCATTCCGGGGTACATCATTCCAAGGAAGTCTGCCTCGATCTGCCAGTCGATATCGTCTGCATGATAGTTGTTCATGTAGCTTCCCGATTCGGGGAACTCAATTCCGTTGAGAAGATTTTCACGTCCCATATAGTTTGCATGCCAAAGAGCAAATTTGGAGTCACGGAACTTTTCAGCCATATACTTGGGATCGCAGTCAAAGCCGTTTTCCTTCATGGCATCGATAAATGGGATCTCAACATAAAGGTCATCCTGACCAAAGGCGTTGTTGATCATGTCAGGCTTCCACTGATCCATACGTGATGCAGGCATGATCTTTCCTGCATACTGGAATTCTGTGGATGCCGCCCAAGCAACACCTACCATCTGTCCGATCCATCCGCCTATGATCTTATCGTAAAGATCTTCCTCGGTGATTGTAACAGCCTTTGGAGGTGTGGGAGTTACATTGTCCTCTGTTACGGGTGCTGTTGTTGTGGGTGCGGGTGTTGTACCTGCAGGGGTTGTTGCTGAAGGAGTTGTTCCCGGAGTTGTAGTTGTTGTAGGTGTTCCTACACTTCCTGTAGTTTCGGGAGGATTGGTGTCACAAGCCGCCACTGAAAGAAGTGTGCAAGCAACAAGCAAAAGCGCTAAAATCTTTCTCATAAGTTTCTCCTCGTATTTTATTATTTTTTATTATTGAAATGCTTTATAAGATCGGCTGTTCTCTTTGCCATATCCTTGATGGATACTCTGTGGAAGCCGATGATATTACTGTCAAGGGTGTCACATACTCTGTCGGTGAACTCACGGGGAAGAGCCTCATATCCCTTCATTACACCGAGAATTGAACCAACTGTAGCTCCGTTACAGTCCGTATCGTAGCCAACCTGTACTGAATATCCAACGCTCTTTGCATAGTCGCCGCCGCCCCAGAGAAGCGATGCTGTCACGATCTCTGCGTTTGATACGGTATGTGTCCAATCGTGTCCGTTTCTTTCGTCCCAACGTGCATGGATATCCTCGAAGCACTGGTCAATTGTAATTCCGCTGTGGTAGTCTGCAAGGATCTTTTCAACAGCCTTATAAAGTCTTGAATTTGCGGGAACCTCTGCAAGACCTCTTCTGATGATGCTTTCAATATCGTCGCATCCGTATGCCGCCGCAAGCATTGCGCTGACCCACATTTCTCCGTAAATTCCGTTCTTTACATGGGAAATGCTTGCATCCCTGTGCGCCATTTCTGCCGCAAGCTCAGGATTGCAGGGGTTGAAATATCCAAAGAAATCTCCTCTGATCTGAGCTCCGATCCATTCTCTGTAGGGGTTCTTATAAACCGCAGAGTCGGGGGGAAGATATCCTGCCACAAAGTTACGGTATGCAACTCTTTCTGCAGTGCAGTAAGCTCTTTCTATCTGAATGTCAAGCCACAAACGAGCTACGTTTTCCGATGTGAAATTGGGTCCAAAGATCTGAAGGATGCGGTATCCGATGATCATATAGTTGGTGTCGTCATCGGGAGGCATGCGTCCGAAATCCCTCGGATATGCCGCCGCCTGCATATTGTAGTCAACGCCCTCCTGAACTTCATCGGTGATCTCTTCTTTATCTATGTATCTTGTCATCGGGTAATTGCCTGTACGCTCAAGAATTTTCTTAAGATCCCATGACATGATTCCCTCAACAGGCTTTCCGAGAAGACATCCGCAGATTCTTCCGTACCAAGCTCCAAGGATCTTGTCATTGAGTACCTCCTCCTCGGGCATCTTAAGCTCCAATGGGAAAGGACGTCTTTCTGCCTTGATTCCCTCAAGGGTGCTGGGCTCATAGTGAGGATAATCCTCCTTTATGGGAGTATTGGCTACGATCTCGTAAAGTGTATCGGCAATTTTCTCCTTATACACTCCGTCGGGCATCGCAATTACTGCATCAAACACGCCCTTGTAAGCCTCAATGTCCTTGCCTTCTTCCATGGTCTGCTTGTACTCTACGTCAAGCTCCTTGGAATATGCCTCCCATGTGTGATACTTCTCATGGGAAGGCACAGCCTTATAAATTCCCAATTTCTCGTTGTTCATGGTTTTTACCCCCTGTTTTTCATTGTTTTTCTATAATTGTACGGTGTTGTTCCGTATATTTGCGTAAATGCTTTTCTGAAAAAGCTTTCGTTGTTGTAGCCAACAGCTCTGATGACCTCTCCAACTGACAAGTGGGTATTTTTGAGAAGCTCTGCCGCTTTGTCGCATCTCTTTTCCATGAGATACTTTCCAAAGCTCTTTCCAAAAACCTTTTTCACAAGCTCACCCATATACGCAGGTGAATATCCAAGCTTTCCTGCAAGCTCTGCAAGATTGACGTCCTGTATATTTTCCTCTGTATATCGGTTTATCTTTTCCTTGATCTCCTCTTCCCTGCTTGCAGTTCTCCCTGCTTTGAGCTTCATTGTGGAAATTGTGCTATCAACCTCAACACTGTAAGGTATGGAAGGCGCCGCTCCGTTTCTTGAAACCGCAATTGCAGAGGCTGCCGAAGCTTTTTCTATGATCTTTGCGGAGCTTTCTCCCGCAATCAGCGATGCCACGAAATACCCCATGAATGTATCCCCTGCCGCCGTGGTATCCACTGCCTTTACATCAAAGGCGGCATGGCAATATATATCCTCTCCATCATAGTACATACAGCCCTTGTCTCCGAGAGTCAGCACTATTTTCAGATTTGGATACTTAAGCTTCAGCTGGGATATGATCTTTTCCGGTATATTCTGTCCCGAAATATGCTCTCCCTCAATTTCATTGAGGACTATGTATGAGATCATATTGAAATCCATGGCACTGAGCTTTTCGTCAATGGGCGACGGATTAAGCACAATGGTCATGCCCCTGTTGTACGCCGCCTTGATTATATAGTCAAGATTGTTGATCTCGTTTTGAAGCACGATTATATCGCCCCTGTCAAACTCAGCAATGACACTGTCCGCAAATTCCTCCGTGATCATGGCGTTGGAGCCGGGATACAGGAATATTGAATTTTCACCCTTTTCACTGACCTGTATTATGGCATGTCCGTTTTTCTCTTCAACCCTTTTAATGTATCTGAGATCAACTCCGCTGTCCTTCAGTGTATCAAGGAGCATGTCTCCGTCCGCACCGATGCATCCTGCATGGTAGACCTCCGCCCCCGCTCTTGCCATGGCAATTGACTGATTGAGTCCCTTGCCACCTGCAAAAATGCTCATTGAGCTTGTCTGCTCGGTTTCACCCTTGGCAACTATGTGATGCAATTTGTACACATAATCCAAATTACATGATCCAAAACTCAGTATTTTCATATCTTCTACCTCATTTACTTCTTACTTTTATTATATCATATATCATTGATTTTAAAAAGTACTTTTTTTAGCCGAAAACAGACTTATCCAAGGACATATTTGATTTTTTACACAAATTTTCTCTGTATATTTCCAAAATTCATGGAGATTTTACCGACACTGACGGCTCATTATCAAACTGAAATAACAAGGGGCTGTAAAGCTCCCTCGAGTTTTACAGCCCCTTTTAAGTTCAAATTAGAAGACCGCTTGAAAATTATTCCTGTTCTATAAGGCCGTAATCTCCGTCTTTTCTCACATACACAACATTCATCTTGCCCGTCTTATCGTTTTCAAACACAAAGAAGGAATGTCCGAGAAGATCCATTTGAAGTACTGCCTCCTCAGGTGACATCGGCTTGATGGCAAAGGTCTTTGTCTTGAATTTGATCTCGCCTGTCTGCTCCTCAAATTCTTCTTCAACAACGGGATCCTCCGCTCTTCTTTCAAAAGCTCCTTCGCGAAGTCTCTTTTCAAGCTTTGTCTTATTCTTTCTGATCTGACGTTCAAGGGCATCGATTGCCATATCAAGAGCAATTAAAACAGTTTCCGCCTGTTTCTCGCTTCGGTAAATTGTTCCCATACTTACAATGGTCACTTCAACTGATTCAAGATTGCCCTTTTTGGTTGCCTTGACAGTGGCTGTGGCTCCGTCCTTGAATATACGGTCAAACTTACCAAGCTTCTTTTCCGCCGCAGGAATCTGATATCCCGGGAATGAGTTCTGTTTTCCTGTAAATGTAATTTTCATGTTTTTGCTCCTTTCACACATATGAACTTTGCTAAGCTTTTGCTTTGCATATATATTATATCATATATTTTGTGAAAAGTAAATAACTTTTTGTATTTTTTTACAATTTATTTGTGCATTAATCAAAAGTTATAAAAAAACAGCTTTTTATCCATATATCTGCACAAAGGTATGGAAATCATGCTCAAAATCAACCATATTGCTGAAAACAGGGGACAGATCTGACCCATAATATTGAATTTATGGTGGGAATAATCCCAGACATTGAGCCCAAGAATTCTGTTTACAAGCAGCCCCACACAAAGCTCGGATAATGTAATGAACACAGCGGACAGCACCGCCGATTTCAAGTATCCGATTTTGCTTATAGCAAAACAATACACCGCAACACAGCATATCCCGCCCGTAATTGTCATGGACGGATGAGTATAGCCCCTGTACAGTATCTCAATTATGCTATACACCCCTGCCCCGAACATAAACGCAAAGGTCAGCTTTGCCACCCTTATTTCAATATCTTCCCTCATCACTTCACCGCCTTTACTTTATTGTTGACGTTTTTATGAAATTAAATCAGCAGTCGGACTTTTTTTGCAATCATTTTAAATAAATGCCGCTGTCATAGTAGATGTAAGTAAACAGATATTAAATCCCCCCCTTGAAAACTTCAAGGGGGGAATCCTATCAAAATATAATATTATTCGTCGTCGCTTGCGTTAGCCTTTGCCTCTGCAATGATCTTCTGTGCGATCTGCATGGGAACCTCATCGTAGCGTGTGAACTCGTATGAATAGCTTCCCTTACCCTGTGAAAGTGCGCGAAGAACGATGGTATAGTCGGACATTTCGCTCTTGGGAACCTCTGCCTCGATGGTTGTATATCCCTTTCTTGTTGCAGAGAAGTCCATGGAAAGAACTGATCCGCGGCGCTTACCGTTGATGTCACCCATTACGTCACCAACAAGGGCTTCGGGTACTGTAACCTTGAGAATTCCGATGGGCTCAAGGAGTACGGGTCCTGCCTGGGGAAGTCCTGCCTTATATGCAAGGCTTGCCGCCATCTTAAATGAAAGCTCGTTGGAGTCAACGTCGTGGTATGATCCGTCAAAGAGGTCTGCTGCAAGTCCTACTACGGGATATCCCGCAAGTACACCCTTCTGCATTGCCTCAAGAAGTCCCTTTTCAACTGCCGGGAAATATCCCTTGGGAACTGATCCGCCTACAACACTGGTGGTGAATGTAAGTCCGTCCTCTGTTCCGGGTGAGAATGTGATCTTTACGTGACCGTACTGACCGTGTCCGCCGGACTGCTTCTTGTGCTTACCTTCTACGGAAACCTTCTTCTTGATGGTCTCTCTGTATGCGATCTTAGGCTCTACAAGAAGAGCTGATACACCTGTACGTGCTTTCAGACGGCTGATCACAACATCAAGCTGCATATCGCCAAGACCCGAAAGTACAAGCTGCTTTGTCTCTGCGTCGTTTACAAGACGAAGTGTCTTGTCCTCGTCAAGCATCTTATAGATACCCTGCGCGATCTTATCCTCATCGCCCTTGCCTGTTGATACAACCGCCATTGAATAATAAGGAGCGGGATATACAGGGGGCTGGAACTGCATTGTTCCGTACTTGGAAAGTGTTTCGCATGTATTGGTGTTTGCAAGCTTTGTTACTACACCGATATCTCCGCAGCAAAGCTCTTCAACCTCTGTCTGCTTCTTTCCTACAAGTGTATAGATGTGTGCAAATTTTTCAACAGAAGCTGTCTGCGCGTTTACAAGTGTCTGTCCGCTTGTAAGCTTGCCGTTCATAACCTTGAAATATGTGGTTCTTCCGAACTGGTCAATGCTTGTCTTGAATACAAGTACTGCTGTTTCGCCATCTTCATTGATCTTTACCTTCTGGGGCTCGCCGTCAACAAGCTGACGCTCATAGATCTTTGATACAGGTGATGGGAATGAATCTGCAACGATGTTGAGCATTACATCAATACCCCAAAGCTTTGCAGCAGATCCGCAGAATACGGGAGCGATGGATCCGTCAAGAAGTCCCTGACGAAGCGCCTTGAGGATCTCCTCTGTGGTGATGGGCTCCTCTGCAAAGAACTTTTCCATAAGCTCTTCATCAACTGCCGCAACCGCCTCAAGAAGCTCGGGACGGTAGTTTTCTACATCCTCAGCACTTGCGTCCGTAACTGTGGCGATGCCCTTGTCATTGTAGGTATATTTCTTCTGGTTTACAACATCAACAATTACACCCTTTTCATTGTTTACAGGAACTGTTACAGGACATACTGCCGCGCCAAAGGTGTCACGAAGCTCTCTCATGATTCTGTGGAAGTGAGCATCGGGATCATCATACTTGTTGATGAAAAACGCCTTGGGAACTCCTGCGTCCGTTGAACGCTCCCATGCAAGCTCTGTACCAACCTCAACACCTGCTTTACCGTCAATTACGATGATAGCGTTTCCGCATACACGAAGAGCAGAAACAACCTCGCCTGCAAAGCCAAGGAAGCCGGGAGTATCAACAATGTTGATCTTCTTGTCATTCCACATTACATTTGAAACGGATGCGGAAATTGAAAATCCGCGCTTGATCTCTTCGGGATCAAAGTCACTTACTGTATTTCCTGCGGGTGTGTTTCCAAGTCTATCTATATTCTTGGTAAGATAAAGAATTGCTTCATTTACCGCTGTCTTTCCTGTTCCGCCATGTCCCAAAAGGGCTATGTTTCTGATTTGTTCTGTCATGATTGCCATAATTTTAATACCTCTTTTCCGAAAATCTATATAACCTTTTTACAGGTAAATTTTCAAACTCTATGGAATATTATATAATAAATTCCCCCGACTTTCAAGAACTTTTTTCACTTTCAAAATAGAATTTCGAACATCTTTTTTGTTTATTTTTCACAATATTCCATTTGTAACAATACACTAATTATCAATTTCAGTATCTTTTATCAATTTGTATTCATCTTTGCCTCTGCATCTTATTGTAGTTTGCACACAAAACCACTGTTTCTATTGTCTAATTTTCTGCACTCAAAATGGACTGCCCCTCTCTTATTTTGTTACCGAGACAAGCTCACTTCATTTATTATCCTGAAAAAAGGAAAAGGAGCTGTAGAAACCCGAAGGCTTTTACAACTCCTTTTTATATTAAGCTTTCCTCAAAGGCTATGCCTTATTTCTTGGGCGCTCTTACCTCTCTCTTTTTCTTGTATGTAAAATATACAACACAAAGAAGAATGAGAAGAATGATGATTCCTACAATGAGGATTATGATGAGAATGAATGACCAGTCAGTAGGATCGTCATCGCCTGTTGTGTTTCCGCCGGGCTGATCAACAAGCTTGGGAAGGATCTGAGT
>SVUF01000055.1 GCA_015063395.1 Oscillospiraceae bacterium | reverse complement strand
CCCTTTACATGACCGATGAACTCCCATTCTCCAAAGCACCAAACTCTACCCTCGTTGCCGACAAAAGTGTATTCAGTGCCGTCGATTGTTACAATGGTTTTATCTTCAGTTTCCGTAAATTTAACTTTATTGGTACAAGCGGAAAAAGAAAAAATAACTACCAAACAAATAAAAATAACGAATATCTTTTTCATAAAATCCCCCCGTTTTTCTGTTTAATAAGCTTCTCTTTTTAATTTTGCATTTTTATTGTTTTATCGCCGGTTTCGCCTTTGTATTACAAAGGCACAGGGCAAAGCCCATACCCCCTAATGTCGCGCGTGTCCTAAGGCTCCCTCCGGGAGGGCGCGACGCGTTAAGAAAATATGCCGGTGGCATATTTTTAGCTAAAGCGGGAAGCAAGCTATGCTTGCGACCTGGGCCGAAGGCTGTCAGCGAAGCTGACTGAGGGAGAGTGCGTTACAATGAGATTACTCCAAACCTAAAGTTACGCAGGCTCCTTCCGTCACGCTCCGCGTGCCACCTTCCTCTCGGAGGAAGGCTTTTTTGCTACCACCATTATAACACAAATCGGCAGAGAAAACAAGTTCTCTGCCGAAATTTTTGTGTCTGTCATTTCTACGCTAAGAATGCAGGGGCAAAAAGCTTCTTTTTTATTTTTTAGCGGCTTTAATATTATATAAAATCAAGCATCGGGGTTTACAGACGCGGGCGGAGCGTCAAGGAATGGGGAGTACATCATAACCGCTACGTTGCTGAGCAAAAGATGATCGTCAATAAGCTCGCCATTCTTGGAATAGATCTGCTGATAAAGCTCATTGTGACGGGTATAGCCGCCCCAGAATTGACTGACCATACGGTGATTTCTTTCCACTATTTTGTAAATATACTGTGGTTCTTTGTTAACACGCCACTGTCCTTCAAGATCGGTTTCTCCAACGTTCAAAAGGAGCTGATACGTATCTTCCGTATCGTTGCGGATCATGAGATCTATGTGTGGATAGGCACAGGTAGCACCGCTTGCAAAGGGTTGTGTTCTATTAGAATCGGGAAAAACGTCGTAGCCGTGGCGGTAACGCTCAACAATTGTGAGAGGGGTATGTATAGCCGACCAGAAAATCAGGTTGGAAAGCTGACAAAGTCCACCGCCATATCCAGCTTCAAATCCTCCGTTACGCAGGTGCATACCCTTTTTATAGCCCTTACGTTTTGTTGGCTTTCCAATGAGATACCAATAGCTGAAGGTTTCCCCCGGTTTAAGTATAATTCCGTTTAGCTTTGCGCAGGCAAGCTTGAGATTTGTGACCTTATTATATTGCATCCACATATCTACGTCCTTGAGCTTACGGAGCATTGGCGTATGGTGGGAAAAATATTGATATTCAAGAGGAGTGCTGTCAAAGGTTCTTGCAAAGCTTTTTTTCATCTTCAGCCAAAGCAGTTTGCGTTTTGTTCCATAAAACAAGAATCCAAGCTTTGAGCGTAGGCGTGACCTTTTTATAGGCTCTTTTACCGCATCGGGTGATTGATATTTCTTTTTCATGGGCAATCCTCCTTATATATCATATATCTGTATTAATTATATCATAAGAAATAAAGACTGTCAATGTTATTTCCCTTGTACAGCAAAGAAAGCAGAAATGAATATAAAAAGAAATCCCGTAACTCTTGACACATTCAAATTACGATATGCCTTACAGTATATATCCTTTGTCAGAAAACACTCTATCCCAAAGCACCTTTGTTTTTATTAACTCCTAAAAAGCTGTTGACAATGATTATAATTTGTCTTTGCTATTTCATTGTTACAAAGCTATTTAAACCAAAGGAATATTGATTATTTAAAAAAACGCCAATGAGGAGCTGAAAAATAACCTCATTGGCGTTTTTGTATGGGAATTATTTATTTACGAGTGGGTTTAACGTTCAAATCAGGATTTATACTACCCTCGATTACGCCGTTTGCCGCTTCAAATGCTTTTATATTTTCTCTGATTAAAACAAGCACTTGACTGTTTACGCTTCTGCCCTCATAATCTGCAATATATGCAATTTTATTCAACATTTCTTCTTCAATTCTGATTGAAACACTTTTAATAGCCACAAAATCACCTCGAAATAAATTTATTATGTGTTTATTTTAATTTCATTATGTGGTATAATGTTGCAAATGGATATACTGTATATCTGCAAAATTTTGAGGAGATGCTTATGAATACAATAAATAAAACATTAAAAACCTGCTGTTTTTTCGGGCACAGAACTATAAACGAAACAGAGGAGCTTAAATTGAAATTACGGCAAACTATAGAAAGCTTGATCGTAGACGAAATGATTGATACATTTTTGTTTGGCAGTAAAAGTCGTTTTGATGCTTTGTGTCTTGAGATTGTGACGATTTTGAAAGAAAAATATCCCAATATTAGACGAATTTATGTGAGGGCAGAATTTCAGAACATCAGTGATAGTTATAAAGAATATCTCATGGAAAGCTATGAGGATACATATTATCCGGAAAGGATCATTGGTGCAGGTAAAGCGGCATATATAGAACGCAACTGTGAAATGATAAATAAGAGCCGTTTTTGTATTGTCTATTATGATAAATTTCTCGAATCCACTACTATACGTAAAAGCGGTACAAAGATAGCTCTTAATTATGCCATTGGACGAAAAAAAGAAATTATTTTATTTCCAATAAGTGATGCGTTATGCTAAAATGCTTGGTAATACCAAACACCATTATAATTTACTATCTGTCAAATATAAAAAGAACCGTGTTCGGGTGAACTCGGTTCTCTATATGATTATTTTGATTTAGCGGATTATTTCTTAAAGGTATCGCATTTTGTATCACTGCATGAGGTACAGCGGCAGTCGGTGCATTCGCAGATGCTTACCTTTTGGGCGGTGCATTTTGCACTTTCGTTATAGTGGCAGTCTTTGGCAAGACACTTGATGTCAGTGTGTGTTGAGGGATTGGAGCTACACATGGAATTTGAAGCGCCGTGAGAGGGGCTGAAGCTTGCGCAGCAGGTGTTGTCCTTGGTCATACCTCCCGAAACGTCAATGGAACGAAGACAGCAAAGTCCTTCGCGGTTGTAATTGCACTTTTGGACGGAACAGTTAAGAATAGGCATAATATTATACACTCCTTTTAATTCTACGGATAAGGGAAGACTCCCTTATCCGTGTGTATCAATATTATGCCTTATTTTTATTTTGATTATTCAGTAAAATCAGTTAACGTTGAAAGCAAGGAAAGCCTTGTGAGTCATGTAAAGGTCAGTCTTTGCGATACATTCATAGGGTGCATGCATTGAAAGAACGGGCACACCAAGGTCAACAACGTCGATGTTCTTTTCGGAGATATAAACAGCAACTGTTCCGCCGCCGCCCTGATCTACCTTTCCAAGCTCACCTGTCTGCCATACGATGCCTTCCTTGTCAAAGATGGCGCGTACAAAGCCTACGAACTCAGCGTTAGCATCGTTTGTGCTGCCCTTACCGCCGGATCCTGTGTACTTGGTGAGAACTACACCGCCGTTCAGTGTACAAGCATTATTCTTTTCATGAACCTCGGGGTAGCAGGGGTCATAAGCAGCATTAACGTCAGCGGAAAGGCACTTGGAGTTAGCCTTGACTGCATTTACGTTTGCGCCAAGGTTTTTAGCGATCTCGTCGATGATATCTATAAAGATTCCGCTCTTCATACCTGAGTTTCCGCCGCTTCCGACTTCTTCCTTGTCGGCAAGGATCGCCATAACTGTGTGAGCGGATCCTTCGGATTCAAGAAGCGCTGTAATTGCAGGGTATGAGCATACTCTGTCGTCGTGTCCGTAAGCACCAACTAAAGAACGGTCAAGACCGATCTCACGTGCCTTGAACGCGGGAACAACCTCAAGCTCTGCGGAAATGAAATCAGCTTCAACAATTCCGTATTTCTCGTTGAGAAGCTTCATGAGAGCAAGCTTAACTCCGTCACCGCCTGCTTCGGGAAGGGGAATGGATCCTGCCATAAGGTTAAGCTTTTCACCGGGAATCACTTCTCTTGCATTTTTTGCCATCTGGTCCTTTGCAAGATGGGGAAGAAGATCACTGATGTAGAATACGGGGTCATTGTCGTCCTCACCGATGATGATATCAACGGAAGTGCCGTCAGCCTTTACAACTGTTCCGTGGAGCGCAAGGGGAGTTGCAACCCACTGATACTTTTTAACGCCGCCGTAGTAATGTGTTTTGAGGTATCCGATGCCGTTGTCCTCATAAAGAGGGTGGGGCTTCAGGTCAAGTCTGGGAGAGTCAATATGTGAAGCGGAGATTCTGATTCCTTCTTCAACATTTTCTGTACCGATTCTGAAAATGTAAATAGCTCTGCCGCGGTTGTTATAGTAGTATTTACCGCCAACCTCGATCTTGTCACCGATCTTATATTCACGGTAGCCTTCTTTTTCAACCATTGTGATTGCGTAGCTTACGCACTCTCTTTCGGTTTTACCGCCGTCAAGGAAAGCCATATAGCCCTTTGCGTATTCGTCGGAAGCCGCCATATCAGCCTCGCTCATAACCTCATAGGTCTTAACTCTCTTGTAAAGCAATTTTTCCTTGAGTTCTTTGATTGCATCGCTCATGATAAATTCCTCCGTTTATATAAATTATTTATTATTACTCGCATTTGCAAGTTTATATTCGGTATAGTAATAATCCACCTTTTTAACATAATTTCGTGTTTCTTTAAAGGGAATCTTGTCGTTGATGAGCTTTCCTTCCCTTGTATATTCGGGATTTTTCAGCCACTTTTTTACATTTCCGTAGCCTGCATTGTAGGCGGCATGGGCATGATCCCAATCTCCAAACATATCATACATCCGTTTAAGATAATAGGTACACACATCAATATTTTTTGCAGGGTCAAAAAGGTCTTCAACATTGTATTCAATTCCAAGGCGTTTGCACTGGCTTTCATATGTTGAGGGAAGCATTTGCATAAGTCCTCTTGCGTCAGCAGAGGAAACCGCTTCCTTTTTGAAATTACTTTCAACACGGATAACTGCGTAGATACGTTCTTCCTCAATACCGTATTTTTCAGCGGCTGCCTTCACTTCTTTGGCATAAAGGGTGGGGTATTCGGTTGAGCCTTGGTTAGTGTTTCCTTGAGAGGTGCTTGGGGTTTCGTCCTCAAGATAATTTACCATAACTGCTGACAGGGCAAACACGAAAATGAAAACCGCCACAAATATAGCGACGACTGTGTCAGCAATTCCCCAAAAGCTTTTTTTATTCTGTTTCTGTTTTTTCAATTAGATTAACCTCTTCAAAAATTTTGCGCAGAGCATTGAAAACATCTTCTCCGTCATTATTAATTGTATAATGACAAACTTTTTTATATTCTTCCGCTGACAGCTGATTGTTTATTCTTTTTTCGGCATCATCAAGAGAGACACCATCTCTTTTTATGATTCTTTTGATCCTTGTTGATCTTTCTGACTCAACACCGATGATGAGGTCAAAATCCTTGGTCATCCCCGATTCAATGATCTGGGGAATATCCACAAAGACTGCAGTGTGACCCATTGAAGCCATTTTTTTAAACCAATCAAATATATATCGGCGTACTTCTTTATGCACTGTAAGGTTGAGAAGTTCAAGTGAGCGGCGGTCCTTGAATACTATATTTCTGAGAGTTGGACGGTGGATCTTGCCTTCTTTTACAACATCATCACCGAAAAGAAGCGCAAGCTTTTTGATAAGCTCTCCGTCATTTTCATACATATCATGCACTGTTTGATCGGTGTCAAGAACAGGAAATCCGTAGGTTGAGGATATTATATTGGAAATATAGCCCTTGCCAACACCGCTTGGACCGCAAATGGCAACTTTTTTCATAACACACCTCTGTATACATTTCCTTCCAAACTAAAGTATAGTACATTTTTCTCTTTTTGTCAATAAGGTGATGATTTTTATTTTATATAAAACAAAATGCCTGCGCTGATGTTTTAGCGCAGGCATTTCCGGGGGTGGTTTGTTTTGAAAATCAGTTGTTTCTGAGAGCGGAAAGCTTTCCCGAGTTGTCAAAAACTCCTTGAGCGCCCATGAGGAACAGAACTGCAGAGGGGTTTTCTGCTTCAATGAGCTTGTCAATTGATCCGCGGAGGATCATGTGGTATCTTGTGTCGATCATTATGATGTTGTAATGCCTTGCAAGAAGCGGCGCGATGCTGTGGGCAAAGCTATCCTTGAAGATAATCAAAGTTTCGGAGTTTTCGTTTGATGAGATCTTTATATATCCATTTACCGTGTTGGCAACAAAGGCGCTGTATTTGTCCTTGGTCTCAAGTGCGGTGAAATCATAAAGACCCTTTTTGGTTTCCTTGCCGTTAATTTCAACCGTATATTCCGTATCACCGTCAAATCTGAAGAACTCCAGTGAGTCGGGCTTGACAAAGGGAATTCCCGCAAATGACCATGTAGTGCCGTAAAACTCCTGTGATACCGTTTCGCGCTTAAAATCATCAATGGAATACGGCTCCTTGCCAAGAGCGTTGATGACTTCGCAATAGGTATAATAGGCGCCGAGAGCAGTTTGGTGGTGGTCGGTTTTGTAATAAATATACTCCGAGGAATGAAGATCAAGCATTGGTGCAAGGTCAATATTTACTACGTTTTCGGGAATACTCTCCGAAAGAATACGGTAGTGCTTCTGTATTTCGCCCTGCGGATATGTTGACGGAAGCGTTTCGCGCAAAACATATGAGCCTCCCGGAATAAAGGCTGTATATACCTTTACTGCGGAGTTCTTGGCAAAATCTTCAATGTGGGAAAGGTTTTCCTTGATAAGCTCTTCGTTTGCGATGCCGGGATCGGTGATCAGGTTCCCATCGCCTGCAACGATGATGCCGTTGTTTTCCCCTTTGAAAAGAGCAAGCTCACCAAGTGCCTTAAGATTTACAAAAAAGCTTCGGAATGGAAATTGATCGGAGCAATAATCGGAAAAATCCGAGGTGTAATTACCGAAGAAAAGCTTTTGGAGGGAAAATTCGGGAGCGGTGGAAAGCGCTCTGTTTTCGTCTTCGGAAAAAGGGCTGTCGGGAATAATGATGAATGACAGTGAAAGAGCGAAAAACAGCACAATGAATAAAGAGATCAGCAAATACTGAGAAAATGATTTGTTTTTGTTCATGATATACCGCCTTTCTCAGAATCTTGAATAAAGGAAGGGATTATATCCCGATGAGCAAACATAGGCGATGCATACAAGCAGGAGCACAATTGCTCCAAATGCGCCGATGCTGCGTGTGAGTTCATTTTTGTTTTCGATGAGCTTATAGTAAAGCTTTTTTGGAAGGGGCGTTGATGCAAGAATGGCAACAACGATCAAAACCGCTGATTTTGCCAAAATATAAACAACATTTTCCGAGATGAAGCCTGAAACGCCGAGTCCGAACATATGTCCGAGATGGGCAAAGCCTTCTGAAATATCTGTGAAGCAGAAAAGCAGCCAACCAAAAAGCACGATGGTGAGCGTATAAACGTGGCGCAGAACACTTGGCATTTTGTCAAGGAATTTCTTCAAAAATGTTTTTTCGATACAAAGGAACAGGAAATAGTAAAGTCCCCAGAAAAGAAAATTCCAATTTGCACCGTGCCAAATTCCTGTCAGCGCCCATACCGCAAAAATATTGAACCATGCTCTTGATCGTTTAGCAACACGGCTTCCGCCAAGGGGGATGTAAACATACTCCTTGAACCAAGTGGAAAGGCTGATGTGCCAACGGCGCCAGAATTCCGTAATACTTTTTGAGATATATGGATAGTTGAAGTTTTCCATGAATTCAAATCCAAACATACGGCCGATACCGATTGCCATGTCGGAATATGCAGAGAAGTCAAAATAGAGCTGGAAAGAATACATAATAACAGCAAGCCAAGAGCCCACAACTGTTGCATGGGAAGGGGGGAGTGCTGTGAGATCCTCAAAGACTGCTCCTGCGGAGTTTGCGATGATTACCTTTTTTCCAAATCCTGCAATAAAGGTCTTGATTCCCCTTGTGAACATATCTACATTGTGCTGACGGCAGGAAAGCTGAGTGTCGATGTCACGGTATTTGACAATGGGACCGGCAATAAGCTGTGGGAAAAATGACACGTATGTTCCAAACATCAAGGGATTTTTCTGAACGTCTCCGTCACCTCTGTAAACATCAATGAGATATGACATGATCTGGAAGGTGTAGAAGGAAATTCCGATGGGAAGTCCAATGCCAAGGACAGCACCTTCCATGAAGGAGAGAAATGGAATTTTTGCAAGGCTTGAAACGATGAAATCGTAGTATTTGAAAAAACCAAGAAGCCCTATGTTAAAAACAACGCCGACAATCAGCCAAAGCTTTGCTTTTTTAGGGGCATTTTTTTTCTGTGCCCTTGAAACAAGCAGTCCAAGGGAATATGTTACAAGAATGGAAGCGACCATGAGGAAAAGATATAATGGCTCGCCCCAACCGTAGAATACAAGGCTTAAGGTCAGCAGCACAGTATTTCTCAGCATAAGGAACCGTTTTGGAACTGAATAATATAATAGTAGGGTCAAAGGAAAGAAAAGGAGAACAAACTCCGAGCTTGAAAAAACCATGAATACCTCCTGTTGTTATTTGAATATCCGTTGAATTATACCATATTATCCCCTTTATTGCAATATGTATAAAAAAAATTAACACATTTTTGAAATTTTTACAGATTGACTATTTTCAAAAAACGGAAAATGTGATATAATATAGAGCTGAAAAAGAGTGAAAAAACAAGGAGAATAGATTGTGGTTAGAGAAAAATTAAGAAATATTGCAATAATCGCCCATGTTGACCATGGAAAGACGACCTTGGTTGACCAGATGCTGAAGCAGGGCGGAGTATACCGCGAAAATCAGGCAACCTCTGACAGAGTAATGGACTCCGGAGATCTTGAGAGGGAAAGAGGAATTACAATACTTGCCAAGAACACGGCAGTGCATTATAAGGATTATAAGATAAACATAGTTGATACCCCCGGACATGCTGATTTTGGCGGCGAGGTTGAGCGTATTTTGAAGATGGTAAACGGAGTAATCCTTCTTGTTGACGCAGCAGAGGGACCAATGCCACAGACAAGATTTGTGCTTCAGAAGGCACTTGAGCTTAACCATAAGGTAATTGTGGTAATCAACAAAATAGATAAGCCCGACGCGAGAATTGATGAGGTTGAGGAAGAGGTTCTTGAGCTTCTTATGGATCTTGATGCAACTGATGAGCAGCTTGATTCACCCATGATACTTTGTTCGGGAAGAAGCGGAACGGCAACATATAAACAGGATGAAGAGGGAAAGGATCTGACACCTCTTTTTGACACCATAATCAATTATATGCCCGCTCCCGAGGGAGATGAAAACGCAACCCTTCAGCTTTTGGTTTCTTCCATTGACTACAACGAATATGTTGGAAGAATTGGCATCGGAAGAGTTGAAAACGGCACTGTAAAGATCGGTCAGGACGTTGGAATTTGCAATTATCATGCGCCCGATGAGCCTGTAAAGAGAACAAAGGTTGTGTCGCTTTTTGAATTCAACGGACTTACAAGGGTGCCTGTTGAGGTGGCATATCCCGGAGACATCGTTTGCTTCTCAGGCGCTGAAACCATCACCATCGGAGATACGCTTACATCCTTCCAGGATCCCCGTCCCATGCCGTTTGTAAAGATCAGTGAGCCCACCCTTGAAATGACATTTGCAGTAAACGACTCACCCTTTGCAGGAAAAGAGGGTAAATTTGTAACCTCTCGTCAGATCAGAAAAAGACTTTATGACGAGCTTCTCAAGGACGTTTCACTGAGGGTTTCCGACGGAGAGACCACCGACAGCTTCAAGGTTTGCGGAAGAGGAGAAATGCACCTTTCCATACTTGTAGAAACAATGCGCCGTGAGGGATATGAGCTTGCAGTGTCGGCACCGCAGGTTATCATGAAGCGCATTGACGGAGTTCTTCATGAGCCAATGGAGCGACTTTACATTGACGTTTCCAATGATTATCTTGGAGTTGTCATGGAAAAGCTTGGCGCAAGAAAGGCTGAGCTTGTAACAATGGATCCCCACGGAAGCAGAGTTAAGCTTGAGTATGTGATCCCTTCAAGATGCCTGTTCGGTTACCGTTCGCATTTCCCCACTGATACTCACGGAGAGGGAATTATGAATACACTTTTTGATGGATATGCCCCCTATAAGGGTGATATTCCTACAAGATTCACAGGATCCCTTATTGCCTCGGAAACAGGCGAGACAACAAGCTACGGACTTTACAATTCCCAGGACAGAGGCGATCTTTTCATTGGTCAGGGCGTTGATGTATACGAGGGTATGATCGTTGGAGAGAACCCCAAGATGGGAGATATTGCAGTAAATGTATGTAAGAAGAAGCACCTTACCGCAATTCGTTCCACGGGTGCGGATGAGGCTCTCAGGCTGACAACACCAAGATCGATGTCACTTGAGGAGGCAATTGAATTTATTGCCCCCGATGAGCTTATTGAGGTTACTCCCAAGAACATACGTCTCAGAAAGAGAATACTTGACAATTCATTGAGACTTAAGGATCAGTTCAAGCGTAAATAATAGAATAATATATTAGAATTGAGGAGGGAATTATGAAAAAGCTGAACAAAGAGAGCGTAAAGACATATCTGTATGACTTGTTTTATCTTGTTGCCGGATCGTTTTTCTTTGCAATTTCGGTCAACATGTTTCTCGCACAGGCAGAAAATGGCGGTGTAATTCTTGGCGGTGCCACAGGTATTGCAATGATAATCAGTCATTTTATCGAGCTTTTCCCCATTGGTACACTTATAATTTTTATAAACATTCCTTTGATAATTGCAGGTTTTTTGATGCTGGGCAAGGGATTTATAATAAGAACTGCCATAGGGATGCTAATGTCCTCAATATTCACTAATATATTTACGTTTTTCCCCATAACAGTAACAGATCCGCTTCTTTGCTCCATATTCGGAGGACTTACAATGGGAGTTGCCCTTGGTCTCATCTATATGAGAGGCTATACAACGGGTGGCGGCGACATACTTGTAATGATCCTCAAAAAGCTGAAGCCCAGACTTTCAACGGGTCACGCGACACTGATTGTTGATGCAACCATTGTGGTTACAGCGGCAATTCTTTTCAAGGATCCCATGGTCATCTTTTATTCTGTAATTGTAATTTTTGTTGAATCAAAGACAATGGACTTTGTGCTTGTGGGAGCAAACAATGCCAAGAATGTATACGTAATTTCCGACAAAAGCGACGAGATCGCCAAGGGAATTGCAGAGCATATTGAAAGAGGCATAACCATAATCGACTGCAAGGGATGGTATACGGGCAAGGAAAAGAAGATGATCATGTGCGTAATCAGACCTGCCGAGGTCTATGACCTTCGCCATGTCGTTTCCCAAACTGACCCAGATGCATTCATCATATTCTGTGAAGCCTCAAAGGTAGTAGGAAAGGGCTTTATAGAGGGCAAGGAATAAGCAGATTTATAATAAAAGAAAACCAATCATCCGCCGAGGTTTTTCGGTGGATGATTGGTTTTTTTGTTTTACCAAATTATGATATTATTCAGAATATATTGATAGCCCAATCTTTTACCATAGATTCATTCTCAAAAGAATAGAGCAAATAACATTTTACTGTAACAAAATCTCGGCAAAGAAGCGGTTCGCCATACTGAGTATAGCTCTCAGGTATTGATGACAACAGTTTTTCTTTTGCAGCATTGATATAAGGCTCTGTTAATCTATCCTCACATTCCTTTGGATCGGGATGCATTGGACTGCTTATAGATTGCAGATTTCCATACAGATCGAATGTTACACTGTAATGAAACAACGATTCTATACCACTGTAATATCTGTTGAAAAACACACGAATTTTATCTTTTTCTTGGTACAAACCGGAATATACTATTTTTGATGTACAGCCCTCCAAAACGTTTTCGCCAAAGCACTGCTCGATAAGTTCAATAGCTTTTTTTTCGGCTTCTTCTTCAGTAATTTTTGTTTTTTTACTATTATCAAATTTCTTTGAATCAATATCAAAATATGAATGTAACTCAGAAGTTTCACGAATAAAAGTAAATTCAACTCTATGACCATCTATGGTTGTTTCATATGAGTCATGGAAAACTCCAAGTGGTTTGAGATTGAAATTTGTAATCTCTCTACTACCAACATACTTTAATTCCAATTCTTCTCCGAACCACTCTATGGTTTTAGTATGATCGGGAAGAGGTTCGGAAAAGAAATCAAAAGTAACGTAGAAAAATTCATCATAATAAGTTTGATAACCATATATAGTTGACTCTCCCTCAGTTTTCTCTGAATCCATTGATCCTGAATAAATTGTATATTCAATTTTATTAAGAATCTCTGTAATCGGCGTTTCTATAACTGTGTCAATAGTATCAACCGGTTCAACGGTATCAACGGGTTCAACAGTACAAGAAATCAAGCTAAACAGCATGAAGACTGTCAAAAACATACATAATATTTTTTTCATTGTTTTTTCTCCTTACGTGTATTATTTATTTAAAATTCTTTATGACATCACCCAAATAATATGCAATGCCGACCTTGGTGCTTTTGATGCCCTGTGTGAAGCTTATAATATCCATAGTGCCAACCTCAGCACTTCACACAGAATACCGAGACGGCAGGCTCATGTTTTTGCTTTCCATACTGCCACCCGCATTTGTATTTTATTTCCAATTAAAGTATATCATATTTCATATATCTTGTCAATATTACCAACACCCGAAAACAACGTTAATTATCCCAAAAACACATCGATTATCCCAAAGCAGAAAAAACGATGGTTTTCTCAAATTTAATAAAGAAAAAAGCGGTGGCGGAGAGTCTGCAAAATTAGCGGTAAAATGAAATTAGCAACCACGTTTTTTGTGGTGGCTTTTGATATGCAGAAGACCAAAGAAAAGCCCCGCGCAAGGCGGGGCGAGGATTACTTGATATA
>SVUF01000054.1 GCA_015063395.1 Oscillospiraceae bacterium | reverse complement strand
AAAATGGGAATTCCCGAAGAAGAGCCCATCGATCACCCCATGCTTTCAGGATCAATTGAAACCGCTCAGAAGCGCCGTGAATCCGATAACTTCCAAAGACGCCGCACCGTCCTTGAATACGATGACGTTATGAACCAGCAGAGAAACCTCATCTATAAGGAAAGACGTGATGTTCTTGACGGTGCTGTAATTTCCGATAAGGTTTTGAAAATGATCGAAGAAAGCATTGAAAACGCCCTCGGTCAATACCTTGCAGGAGAGCCTTCCGAATGGGATCTCGAGGGACTTCGCCGCCACTTCTTTGGAATCATTTTCAAGGAAAACGATCTCGTCTTCTCCGAAGAGGAGCTTGGCGAGCTTACAGTTGACGATATCCGCACACTTATGACAACACGTGCAGAGGCAGAATACAATTTCCGTCTTGAATCTCTCGGTGAGGAACGCTTCCGCGAAATTGAAAGAATCATTCTCCTGCGTGCAGTTGACCTTCAGTGGATGGATCACCTTGATGCCATGGATGACCTCCGCGGCAGTGTTGGACTCAATGCATACGCACAACGTAATCCCCTCACCGAATACCGTCTTGCAGGCGGTGAGATGTTTGAAGGAATGGTTGCATCCATTCGCGAGGATACAGTACGTATGATCCTTTCCTTCCGTACAAACGAAACCATTAAGAGAGAGGCAGTTTCCAAAATTACAAGCCTGTCTTCAGCAGGAGATGGCTCGGTTATGAAAAAGAAGACCCTCGGAAGCGTCAAGGGAGAGGGAGTTGCTCCCACTGTTAAAGTGGGACCAAATGATCCTTGCCCATGCGGATCGGGTAAAAAATATAAGAAATGCTGCGGACTCGGCACCTCTGAAAAATAAGATTTTTACAATTTAGAAATTAAGGCTTTTATATTTTCTCCCCACTATATTAAAGCTTCATGGGGAACAGGGGAAGCTTCCCAAAAAGCTTCCCCTGCAAAAAAAGCCTTGAGTTTCCCCTAAAAAAGGAGATGATTTTTTGGGATTCGGTATATTATTCATCGGATACTTTTTTACACTGACCATTAATTTGGGAGGACTAAACATCCCCCCTCATTTCATAGGTTATCTGCTAATGTTCTGGGCATGCTACAAGCTCATGCCATACAGTAGCTATTTCAAAAAGACAAGCTATACTCTGATCGCATTGTCCGCCATGAGCGTATGGCTGTTTTCCTCGGAGCTTGGAGTTGTATATTTTTCTCAAGATCCACTTGTCTTTTATGATGAAGTAAGCTTTTTAAAGATCCTTGTAAGCGCACTGATGCACTTTTATCTTCTGAAGGCGCTTATAGAGATATCAACCGATGTTGGCAGAGTAAAAATTTCCATAAAATGCAAGCGAAATATTTTCATCACTCTTGCAGTGCTTACGTGCCATGCTATTATCTCCAATCCTTTCATTGACTTGGGAATTGAAGAATTCCTAAACTCAGTACTTGTTGTACCTGCAACAGAGACACTTGCTCCCATAACGGAGACTCTTGTACCATCAACGAGCGAGATCGTAAAACATGAGGTTGCACTGGGACTTAACGACCATATAACATCAATTGCCGTTAACTTTGTGGTAATTCTAAATATGATCCAGATCTTCTCATGCTATATGTGGATATGCTATGAAGGAGACGAGGAAATGGAGCTTGAAAACGCAAAAGACCCCCTCTCAAAGCTCACTGCAAAAATGGCAAAAGAAAATGCCGAATACAAAGAATCCAAGAATAAATCCAAAAAAAAGAAAAAATAAGGATCTTTACATGAATATTAAATTTATACTGATAGGGCTTTTCTTTCTTATCAACCCCAACATTGAGGTTTTTGATATCCTGCCCGATTTCATAGGACTGATTTTTATAATGAAGGGTATTTCTCATCTTGCGGCAACGGACGAAAAGGCAGGAATTGCAAGAAAGCACCTGATGATCTGCACATATATCAACGCCGCAAAAACCCTAACTCTGCTTTTACAAGGCGTAATTTCCGAATCGGAAATGACTTGGATGCTGATCTTTACCCTTTGCTTCGGCACAGGCGAAGCGGTTTTAATGTTCCTTGCATTTATAAATCTTGACCGTTCCCTCAACTACACAGGAATGATCTACAGTGCTACAAATGTATATGACCGCTCGTCATCATTTACAGGCTTTACTCTGGCATTTATAGGATTGCGTACATTCATGTCAATTCTGCCGGAATTTGTGTACCTTCTTGACATCGACTACGGAAATGTGGATACGGTTCTTATAAATTGGGAATTTGTTACGCTTTTGCTGTACGGACTCAATGTTATCGTGGTTCTTGCCATGGGCATTGTGTGGTATATCAACAGCCGCAGTTATTGGAAAACCGTAGGAGCAGAATCCGACTACCTCGAAAGGATCGAAGAAAAATATCAAAAAGAGGTTGGAACTAACATTCCTCTTTTGACATACAGAGCCTTCAAAACCGAAGCTCTCCTTCTTGCAATTGCCGCCATCTTTATGATCTGTATCCGTCTTGACGGAATTGATATTCTGCCGGATTTTGTATCCGCAGTTCTTCTCGGCGCCGCAGCCCTCAGGCTGAAAAAGCTTTATCCCAAACATTTCAAAAAAGCACTCATTGCCTCTGCGCTGTTTTTGATCGTTTCAGCTTCGGAATGGTGGCTTTGGTTTGAGTATTGCACCTCATATTATGACACCTCAACAGCGGCAATATCCTTCTCGGAAACAATGCAGATCTTTTTCTATTCAAGCATTGAAGCCTACAACAACTATATTTATTTGACCGTCCTTGATTTTGTAAAGGTAATATCAGCACTTCTTGCATTTGGTTCGTTTATCCCATGCATCAATGAGATCGTAAGAGATCACACAGGAGCAATTGCAGAAATTCGAGAAGAGGTTACCATCAAGAAAACCAAGAGAATTCAAAAAAGCTTGAATATATACACCTGTATTTTCGCTGTAATTGCAGTAATTTCCCTTGTATTCGATCCGATTTCCGTACTGGTATACTTTGATCTGCCCATCTTCATCTTTATAACAATGATCCTCGGCATAATCTTTACCGTATATGTATGGATCTACACTCAAAAGCTGACAGAAGCAATTGAAAACAAATATATGTATTGATATGAAACCAAGTATTGTAATTTGGGATTGGAACGGCACTGTTCTTGATGATTTTGACATCTCCCTTGATGCCGTCAACTATATCCTTGAAAAAAGAGGGCTTCCCCACATGGACAGGGAAACCTATTATGACTGCCTTGATACCCCGATCATCAAGTTTTATCAAAAGGCTTTGGGCAAGCAGGATGTTGATTTTGAAGGGATATCCCTTGACTTCAACACCTATTACCGCAATAATCTTAACAGAGCAAAGCCTACGCAGGGAGTTATTGACATAATTAAAGCCCTTGATGATATGGGTGTCCCTCAAATGATCATCTCCGCTTCCCATATTTCATATATTGACTCGGCACTGAAAGAGCTTTCCATCCGAAAGTATTTTAAATCAGTAATTGCCGCAGAGGACTATGTTGCAGGAAGCAAGGTTGACCGCGCAGAAGCATTTATGAAGGATTCCGATATTCCGAAAAAGCGGAGACTTGTCATCGGAGACACTCGCCACGATCACGAAATGGCAAAGCGAATCGGAGCGCAGTGCATACTTCTTACATCGGGTCACGAGGGCAGAAAAAAGCTTTCCACAACAGATGCCATCGTTCTTGACACTCTGACAATTGATGATATTTTTTCAGCTGTGAGGTAACTTATGACTATAAACATAGCACTTATTGAGCCTGAGATCCCGCAAAACACAGGCAATATTGCAAGAACCTGCGCGGCAATCGGCGCTCGGCTCCATCTTGTAAAGCCCCTTGGATTTGAAATTGACGACCGTAAGCTAAAACGTGCAGGACTTGACTATTGGAACGAGCTTGACATCACTTATTATGAAAGCCTTTCCGATTTTCTTTCAAAGACCCAAGGCTGTCCAATGTTCTTTTTTACCACCAAGGCGCCCCGATCATACTGTGATGTCAGCTATCCCGACGGATCATTTATTGTTTTTGGTAAGGAAACAGCAGGTCTGCCCGAAAAGCTTTTGGAGGCCAATCCCGAAAAGTGTGTGCGGATCCCAATGCGAGAAAATTTGAGATCCTTGAATCTTTCAAATTCCGCAGCCATTGCCGCCTATGAAATTCTACGTCAGCACAACTTTCAAGGTCTTTGTAGCGAAGGTGAGCCCGTAAGCTTCAAGTGGTAATGGATTTTCAAAATCAAACAAATTTCTGCAAAGAAAATACTATAATAATCCCTCTTTTTTTACACTAAAAAGCGGGATTTTTGGTTTATAAGAATTTGCTGAATTTTGGAATAAAACAAATTCAAAAAATTGCCGTGGCGTAGGCTTCCCTGCCGGCCGCGGAGGGACTATGTATTCGTGCCTCTTTGAAATTTGTTGTTGACAAATTTATATTAAAGACTTATAATAAGAGGAGAAGCATCAATTTTCGGAGGTTTACATGGCAGTTAAAATCGGAATAATCGGCGGCGGCGCTGCTGGCATGTTTTGCGCAATTCGGGCATCAATGCTTGGCGCAGAGGTCACTGTTTTTGAAAAAAACGAAAAAATGGGAAGAAAGCTTGGCATTACGGGTAAGGGCAGATGCAACCTCACCAATGCCTGTGATACCCGCGAATTTATTTCCAATATTGTAACCAACCGTAAATTTATGTATACTGCCGCATCTTCCCTGACAAGCCGCGATCTTATGGACTTTTTTGAAAATGAGATCGGTGTTCCCCTTAAGATTGAGCGCGGAAACAGAGTCTTTCCCCAATCGGACAAGGCTTCCGAAATCGTTATGGGGCTTGTTAAAAAAATGCATTCTCTGGGTGTTCGCATAATTCATGATAATGTCACCGATATTCTCACAGAAAACGGCGCTGTGACAGGAGTGAAATGCGGCTCACACCTTCACTCATTTGACAGAGTAATTCTTGCAACAGGCGGTGCTTCATACCCTACAACAGGGTCTGACGGATCGGGATACCGTATGGCAAAGCGCCTCGGGATCGAGGTCACACCAATAAGCCCTTCCCTTGTACCCTTGCTCTCAAAGGAAAGGGATATTCCAAAAATGCAGGGACTTGCTCTTAAAAATATTTCAATTGAGGTTCTTGACAACACCTGTGAAAAGATCATCTACCGCGATTTTGGTGAGCTTCTGTTCACTCATTTCGGACTCTCAGGACCTGTTGTGCTTTCCGCCTCCGCACATATGCGTCCAATGGAAAAGGAACGGTATACAGTAAAAATTGACCTGAAGCCCGCTCTTGATGAAGCCACCCTTGACACAAGACTGCTTTCGGATTTTGAAAAATATAAAAATAAAAATCTCGGAAATTCACTTTCAGATCTTTTGCCCCAAAAAATGATCCCCGTATTTATAGCTCGTCTCGGTATTTCGGAGGATCGAAAAATCAACTCAATTACAAAGGAAGAACGCCGCAAAATTCTTTTGCTTTTGAAGAATTTCAGTGTAACTGTCACAGGATTCCGACCCATAGACGAAGCGATTGTCACCTCGGGTGGAGTTGATGTCAGTGAGATCACCCCTAAAACCATGGAATCAAAAAAAATAAAGGGGCTTTATTTCGCAGGGGAAGTCATCGATCTTGATGCCTACACAGGCGGATTCAACCTTCAGATCGCATTTTCCACAGCCAATCTTGCCGCAATTTCGGCATGTGAGGAATAATCTGTATAACAAACAATTAAATCACGTATAAATTCAATTAATACTCATTTGAAAGGATACATTATGAAACATTTAAACATCGCCCTTGACGGCCCTGCAGGAGCAGGAAAAAGCTTCCTATGCCGTGAGATCGCAAAGCACTACGGACTTATTCATGTTGATACCGGCGCACTTTACCGCACCATCGGGCTTTATGTTCTGCGCCTCGGCATTGACCCCAAGGATACAGAAAAAGTAATAAGCTCCCTTGGAAGCCTCAAACTTGGACTTGAGTTTTCCGAAGAGGGACAGTACGTAACACTTGACGGAGAAAACGTAAACGGCTTGATCCGTACCACTCAGATCTCCGAATATGCCTCCGATGTTTCCAAAATCCCCGAGGTCAGAGCATTTCTCCTTGATACACAGCGCAATATCGCAAAGGAAAAAAGCGTAATTATGGACGGACGCGACATCGGAACCGTAATTCTTCCCGATGCCAACGTAAAAATATTCCTCACCGCACGTGATGAGGTCAGAGCACAGCGCAGATATGATGAACTCATTGCCAAGGGAATCAAGACCACCTATGAACAGGAGCTTAACTCCATAGTTTCCAGGGACAACAACGACAGAAACCGCGCAACCGCCCCTGCTGTTCCCGCCGAAGACGCAATCATTCTTGACAATTCCGATCTCGACAGAGAAGGAACACTTGCCGCCGCAATAAAAATAATTGATGAAAAAATCGGAGAATAACTATGAGTTTTTATATGGGTGTAAAAAAAGTACTCGGTAAGTTTCTTATAAAGTGCTTTTACAGATGTACAGTTGAAGGTGAGGAAAATATTCCCGAAGGCACAAGGCTCCTTGTGTGTTCAAACCACATTTCCTTGCACGACCCCATTGTGATCGCCGCCGCTTGTAAAAGACAGATCTGCTATATGGGCAAAAAAGAGCTTTTTAAAATCCCTGTTTTTGGAGGATTTTTAAAATCTCTCGGAGCTTTTCCCATAGACAGAAAATCCGGAAACGATGTTGGCGCCATCCGCCATTCCATCGCACTTCTTGAAAAGGAATCTGCAGTGGGCATTTTCCCCCAGGGAACACGTCACCCAAAGGTTGACCCCGCCGGCACTCCAATTCAAAAAGGCGCAGGCATGCTTGTTGACAAAACAAACGCGTCGGTGCTTCCTGTTTTCATTTTTACCAAAAAACGCAAGATCACACCTTTTTTTGGAAAGGTGGTTTTGAAGATCGGTAAGCCAGTCAGCGCCGAAGAGCTTAAGCTCGGAGCAGAAGATCTTGGAGGAAACGAAAAATATAAAATTATTTCGGAAAGAATTTTCAAGCATATTCTTGAACTTCAATGATTTTTTTAAATATAATAGTTCAGCATTATCCTCATATTACAAATTTGTGGAATATGCTGAATTTTTTTATATATTATTTGTGTTTTTTGTTAATAGTGGAAAAGTTTTTAAATGATTAAAAAAAATATCTGAAAACTATTTACAAAATGAAATAAAAATGATACAATTGTTCTGTTAGGTAAAATGCCTAAAAGCAATTACAGGTCTATAAAAAGGCCGTTAAAATATAGGAGGTACAAGAATATGTACGAAAACAACAGCGAAAATTTTGCCCTCATGCTTGAAGAAACCTTCAAGACTTTAAATACAGGAGATATCGTAACAGGCGTTGTTAGAACCGTTGGTGTAACAGAGCTTCAGGTTGACCTTCCCGCAAAGGTTACAGGCATTGTTCCCTTCGACGAAATTACAGATGATTCATCAGTTAAGCTTTGTGACTTGTATAAGCCCGGCGACGAGATTACTGCACAGGCAGTAAGAGTTAGCGATATTGACGGTATTGCAACACTTTCTCTCAAGAAAATCCGCAGACTTGACAACTGGAAGAAGATCAAGGGCGGTCTTGAAAGCGGAGAAATCTTCACAGGTAAGGTTGTTGAGATCGTTAAGGGCGGAGTAATTGTTACTTGCAACTTCACAAAGATCTTCATTCCTGCAGGTCAGACAGGCATTCCCAGAACAGAGAGCCTTGATCAGCTTCAGGGAAAACAGGTAAACTTCAAGATCATCGACATCAACGAGGAAAGAAGCCGTGCAACAGGTTCAATCCTTGCTGTTGAGCGTGAGGAGCGCCGCGCAAAGATCGAAGAATTCTGGAACACACTTGAGGAAGGACAGAAGTTCACAGGTAAGGTTAAGTCCCTTACAAAGTTCGGTGCATTCATCGACCTCGGCGGCATCGACGGAATGGTTCACGTAACAGAGCTTTCTTGGAACCACATCAAGCAGCCCTCTGACGTTGTTTCCGTTGGCGAAACACTTGAAGTATTTGTTAAGTCCTTTGACCGTGAAAAGAAGAAGATCTCTCTCGGCCACAAGACTGAGGACACAAATCCTTGGAACATCTTCACTTCTACATACAGCGAAGGCGATGTTGCTGAAGTTAAGATCGTTAGCATCATGACATTCGGAGCTTTCGCTCAGATCGTTCCCGGCGTTGACGGACTTATCCACATTTCTCAGATCGCTGACAAGAAGATCGCTGATACAGCAGCTGAGCTTCAGGTTGGACAGGTTGTTCAGGCAAAGATCATCGCAATTGATTCCGAGCACAAGAAGGTTAGCCTTTCAATCCGCGCTCTTCTCGAGAAGGCAGAGACTCCCACTGAAGAAACAGCAGAGGAAGCTCCTGTTGAAGAAACAGTTGAAGAATAATTTTTCACTTCAAAATTAAGAATTTTCTATAAAACAAAAAAGCTGTAAAACTCAACACGAGTTTTTACAGCTTTTTGTTTTTAAGAAAGCAAAAGTTTATTTGCATTTTCCCTTGTTGTCTCAATTATCTCGTCAAGGGTAACTCCGCGAAGCTCTGCCAGCTTTTCGGCTGTGTGGAGCATCAATGCGGAGTGATTCAGCTTTCCTCTATGAGGTACGGGAGCAAGATACGGTGCGTCCGTTTCAATAAGAATTCTTTCCTTTGACACCGCCTTGGCAGCCTCTTGCAGGTTTACCGCGTTTTTAAAGGTTACCGAACCCGAGAAAGATATATAAAACCCAAGTCTTTCAAGCTCCCTTGCCATTTCAGCGGAACCCGAAAAGCTATGCATTATGCCCTTTTCCGCCTTGACCTTACGGAGCATATCCATTGTCGCCCCGTGGGCTTCTCGGTCATGAATAATTACAGGCAGATCCAGCTCCTTTGCCAAGATAAGCTGTGCCTCAAATATTTTTTTCTGATCCTCGGGCTCCGAGAAATTATAGTGAAAATCAAGACCTATCTCTCCAAGAGCAACGACCTTCGGGTACTTCAAAAGCTCTTGAAGCTCTGCCATAGCTTTATCAATATCCCCATATCTTCCGCTTTCATGAGGGTGTATGCCTGCCGCGGCATAGATCTCAGGATATTTTTCCGCAAGTCTTATAGAGGCTTTTGAATCCTCAAGATCAGTTGAAGCGTTCAATATATTACAAACACCGTTTTCCACTACATATGAGATAATTCCTTCCTGCCCGTTTTCAGCAGAAAGGAATTTTTCATCATTATAGTGGGCGTGTGTATCAAACATACCCGTTTTTGTCATCTGATTCTCTCTCCAAGGGGTGTTGCGTCATCGAGGAACACAACTCTGACCTCTTCCTCACCTGATGCAAGGATCATTCCGTTGGATTCCACTCCGCAAAGAGTTACGGGCTTGAGGTTTGCAACAAGAATTATCTTCTTTCCAATAAGCTCCTCGGGCTTATAGTATTTTGCAATTCCCGATACGACCTGTCTCTGCTCGTATCCAAGGTCCACCTGAAGCTTCAAAAGCTTTTTAGCCTTTTTAATAGGCTCTGCGGCAATAATTTGCGCGCTTCTCATTTCAACTGCGGTAAATGCATCGAAATCGATAAGCTCCTCAACGTCCTCGGGACGCTCCTTAGCCTTTGCCGCCTTTTCTGCCTCAGCCTGCTTTGCCTCCATGTCAGCAATAAATTTAGCCTCGTCTATTCTTGCGAAAAGAACCTGAGCCTCTCCCGTCTTGACACCGCTTACAAGTCCGCCAAAGGTCTTTGCGCTTTCATAATCCGTAACCTCGGTTCCAAGTCCTGCAAAAATCTTTTCTGCAGTTTTGGGCATAAAGGGTACAAGAAGAATTGCCGCAATTCTGATGGTTTCAAGCAAATTATAAAGGACAGTTCCAAGTCTTTCGCGGTTTTCCTCACTCTTGGCAAGAGTCCAAGGAGTTGTTTCGTCTATATACTTGTTTGCACGTCTGAGAAGTGTGAACACATCCTCAACCGCATCGGCAATATGATAGCTTTCCATGTTCTTGAAGTGGTCATCAATCGCCTTTGCTGCCGCTGCCTTAAGCTCATCATCAAACTCGCCGGGACAAGTAGGCGCAGGGATGACACCCTCAAAATACTTTGCGGTCATTGCAAGTGTACGGGACACCAGATTTCCGAGATTGTTGGCAAGATCTGTGTTAAATCTCTTGATAAGGTTTTCGTAGGTGATATTTCCGTCCTGAGCATATGGCATTTCGGAAAGCACATAGTGACGTACTCCGTCAACACCGAAAAGCTCTGAAAGCTCGTCGGCATACATTACGTTGCCCTTTGACTTACTCATCTTATCGTTTCCGAAAAGAAGCCAAGGGTGACCAAAGATTTTCTTTGGAAGGGGCTCACCAAGAGCCATCAGGAATATGGGCCAATATATTGTGTGGAATCTTACGATATCCTTTCCGATTATATGCACATCGGCAGGCCAATACTTATTGTATTTCTCGCTTTTTCCGTCAATATCGTATCCAAGGGCTGTGATATAATTGGTGAGAGCATCAAGCCATACGTAAATTACGTGCTTGTCATCAAAATCAACGGGAATTCCCCACTTGAATGATGTTCTTGACACGCAAAGATCCTGAAGTCCTGCATAAAGGAAGTTGTTGAGCATTTCCTTCTTTCTTGATTCGGGCTCTATGAATCCGGGAGTTTCTTCAATATGCTTGATGAGGGCATCAGCATACTTGCTCATCTTAAAGAAATATGCCTCCTCCTTTGTCTTCGTTACATCCCGTCCGCAGTCAGGGCATTTACCTTCCTTAAGCTGTGTTTCCGTAAAGAAGGATTCGCAAGGTACGCAGTACCAACCCTCATACTCATTTTTATAAATATCGCCCTGTTCATAGAAGCGGCGGAACATCTTTGCAACTACTTTTTCGTGATAATCATCGGTAGTTCTGATGAAGTGATCGTAGGAAATATCCATCAGATCCCAAAGTCCCTTGATCTGTCCTGCAACCTCATCAACATATGCCTTGGGGGTTATCCCCTTTTCATTTGCAAGGTTCTCGATCTTCTGTCCGTGCTCGTCAGTTCCCGTACAGAAAAATACATCATAACCCTGCTGACGCTTGAATCTTGCAATTGCGTCACTCATGATTATCTCATAAATATTTCCGATATGGGGCTTTCTTGAGGCATAGGCTATTGCCGTTGTCAGATAAAACTTTCCCTTATTTTCCATTTTATCTTGTTTCCTCCCTTAATTTTTTCAGTATATTTTCAAAATAGTCCGGAAGCTCACTGTCAAATTCCACCCATTTTCCATTTTCGGGGTGGGCAAATCCAATAGATTTTGCATGTAAGCACTGACCTTCCAATATTTTTTTATTCTTCTTTTCAAATTCCGTACATCCACCGCCGTAAAGCTCGTCCCCCATAAGAGGATGCCCAAGGCTTGACATATGCACTCTGATCTGATGAGTGCGCCCCGTTTCCAGCTTGCACTCCACATAACATGCTCCGTTGAACCTTTCAAGAACCCTATAATGCGTTCTTGCAGGTTTACCATCTGCAGTTATTGCCATTTTTAAGCGGTTTTTGGGATTTCTGCCGATGTTGCCCTCGACAGTTCCGTTGTCGTCCTTCAAATTTCCCACAACTACCGCATGATATATCCTGTCAAAGCTATGTTCCTTGATCTGCTCTGCCAAATTCAAATGAGCAGAATCATTTTTTGCAACAATCAGTATTCCGCTGGTATCCTTGTCAATTCTGTGTACGATTCCCGGTCTGATCACACCGTTTATCCCCGAAAGTCTACCCTCAAGGGCATGAAGCAGTGCGTTCACCATTGTTCCCTCATAATTTCCCGGAGCAGGATGAACCACCATTCCTTTTGGCTTATTGACTATGGCTAACGCTTCGTCCTCATATAAAATTTCAATGGGAATGTCCTCCGCCTGCGCTTCCGTAGGAATTGGCTTCGGCGGTGTCAAGATGATTTCATCTCCGATTTCCACCTTGTATTTTTTGTCTTTTACATTTCCGTTAACAGTTACTCCGCCATCTTCAATGATTCTCTGTATGGCGGATCTTGTGTACTTTGTTTTTTCCGACAGAAAAGAGTCAAGTCTTACCCCCGACTCCTCCGCTTTTATTATTATATTTTCCATTTTTTCTTTTTTAGAAATTCAGAGTTTTTTACAGAGGATTTATTTTTGTTTTAGTTTGTGCCTCTTGGGATTATTTTACTTTAATCCATTCCTCTCTTTTTCGGTAGGGGTCGGCGCCCTCGACGACCCGAGAAAACTTTAATAATTGGGATTTATTTTTGTTTTTTGTTTGTGCCACTTGGGTTATTAGTATGTGTTGTTGTTTTGGGAACAATGATTAATTCTTTCTTCGTAGGGGCGAACTGTGTTCGCCCGTTATAAAATACTTAAAACAAGTATTTTCGGACGACCGCAGGTCGTCCCTACGGGGTAAATACGATTTAATTATTGTTTTTTCGGGAGGAGCAAGCCCCTCCCCTACAGGGTTTTGCTAACCGCGAGGCTTTGCCGTACTCAACTTCGCTTTCGTCTGTATTGGGGTATCAATCCAACTTTTTTTCTTCTTTTTTTGCCTTTTCAGCCTTATATATCTTCACTTCACCGATTACCATAGCAATAATCAGAAGTCCTGTTCCGATTACTACTGCAGAATCTGCCACATTGAAAACATAATTCCAGATTTTCGGAAACGCGCAAAAATCTATAAAATCGATTACCGTTCCGTTAAATATGGTTTCACCGTAAAATGTACGGTCGATCATGTTGCTGAATCCACCCGAAAGTATAAGACTGAGGCTTATCATCGTAAGCTTATCCAGCTTTTTTCTGTATTTTATCATTAACACGGCAATGACAATTATAGCAATTGTTGAAAGAATCATAAAAAGCCATCTGACATTGTCAAATTTACCGAATGCCGCGCCGTCGTTTCTGATATATGTGAAGTTCAGAATCCCGGGAATGATCTCTATGGATTCATAAAGCTCCATACTATTGACTACTGCCCATTTTGTCACTTGGTCCACAATGGGAACAAGTGACAAAATTGCAATTACAGCGATTAAAACTCCGCTCATTCTCCGATGATCTCCAGAC
>SVUF01000053.1 GCA_015063395.1 Oscillospiraceae bacterium | reverse complement strand
ATAACTTCGCAGAAAAGACCGCCCTTTTCAGGCTTGGTTGTTCTGTAGTTTATGGTTTCAGGCTTAGTAACCTCGCCGTAGGACCATTCTCTGATCATATCAGGAGACGCAAGACCGATTTTAATTGATGCAAAAACATTCTTTTCCATATTCGTTCTATTCTCCTTTCAATTATTCATCATAATCCGAAAAATCATCATAATCGGATGTTTCTTCATATACAGTAGTTTCTTCGTCCATAAACTCTGCCTTTTCATCAAGCTCAACGGTTGAGTTTGCAATATCCGAGGTGATAACGGTTTCACCGATATCCTCAGCAGTAATTGTGGAACGTGAGTTGGGTTTTACGGGAGAATCTTCCTCAATGATTGAAGAAAGCTTGATCTCCTCACCGTTGTCGTCAAGAACGCGAACATCAAGACAAAGTGACTGAAGCTCCTTAACAAGAACCTTAAATGATTCGGGAACACCGGGAGTGGGGATGTTCTGACCCTTGACAATTGCCTCATAAGCATTTACACGGCCTGTAACGTCGTCTGACTTGAATGTAAGGATCTCCTGGAGTGTATAAGCAGCACCGTATGCTTCAAGTGCCCAAACCTCCATTTCTCCGAAACGCTGACCTCCGAACTGAGCTTTACCGCCCAGAGGCTGCTGTGTAACAAGGGAGTAAGGACCTGTGGAACGGGCATGGATCTTATCGTCAACAAGGTGATGGAGCTTAAGGTAATACATGATACCAACTGTAACAGGATTGTCGAATTCCTCACCTGTACGTCCGTCACGGAGTATAAACTTACCGTCGGGGTTCATTCCTGCTTCTTCGAGCATGTTTGCAAGGTCTTCGTTGTCAGCGCCGTCAAATACGGGAGTCATAACCTTGATGCCAAGTCTCTTGGCAGCCATACCGAGATGTACCTCAAGCACCTGACCGATGTTCATTCGTGAAGGAACGCCCAGAGGGTTAAGAACGATGTCAAGAGGAGTACCGTCGGGAAGGAAGGGCATATCTTCTGAAGGAAGGATTCTGGAAACGACACCCTTGTTACCGTGACGTCCCGCCATCTTGTCTCCCACAGAGATCTTTCGCTTCTGAGCAACGTAAACTCTTACAACCTTGTTTACTCCTGGAGGAAGCTCTGTGTCCCCTTCTTCTCTGGAGAATACTCTGACGTCAACGACGATACCTGCGCCGCCGTGGGGCAGACGGAGAGAAGTATCACGAACTTCTCTTGATTTTTCACCGAAGATGGCTCTGAGAAGTCTTTCTTCGGGGTTAAGCTCGGTTTCACCCTTAGGTGTAACCTTACCTACGAGAATATCTCCTGCCTTAACCTCAGTACCCTTTTTGATGATACCGTCAGCAGTAAGGTCGCGGAGCTGATCCTCACCTACGTTGGGGATCTCTCTTGTAATTTCTTCAACACCAAGCTTTGTGTCTCTTGCTTCGTGTGTATATTCTTCAATGTGGATGGATGTGTAAACGTCATCTCTTACAAGGCGCTCGTTAAGAAGAACGGCGTCCTCGTAGTTGTAACCCTCCCATGTCATAAATCCGATGAGAGCGTTTTTACCAAGAGCAACTTCACCGTTGGAGGTTGCAGGACCGTCAGCAATTACGCGTCCCTTTTCAATGTATTCACCTGCCTTGATAATGGGCTTCTGGTTGATACATGTGCTCTGGTTGCTTCTCTTGAACTTTATAAGCTTATAAACATCCTTACGTCCGCTGTCTGTGCGGATAACGATTTCGGAAGCGGTAACCTTTTCAGCATAACCTGCTTCTTCTGCAATTACAACAACACCTGAGTCGTAAGCAGCCTTATATTCCATACCTGTTCCAACAATGGGAGAATCGGTGATCATAAGGGGAACTGCCTGCTTCTGCATGTTTGATCCCATGAGCGCTCTGGAGTTGTCATCGTTTTCAAGGAAGGGGATCATTGATGTAGCAACAGAAACTACCATCTTGGGAGAAACGTCCATGAAGTCCGGAACGTCAGCATCTACAAGAAGGATCTCTGCGCGGTCACGTACTGTAACCTTTTTGTTTATGAATCTGTTGTTTTCATCAAGGGGCTCGTTTGCCTGAGCAACAACGTAGTTGTCCTCTATGTCAGCGGACATATATACGATCTCATCGGTAACAACGCCTGTTTCCTTGTTGATCTTACGGAAGGGGGCTTCAATAAATCCGTATTTATTGATCTTTGCGTAGGTTGAAAGATATGAGATAAGACCGATGTTGGGACCTTCAGGTGTCTCAATGGGGCACATTCTTCCGTAATGAGTATAGTGAACGTCACGAACATCAAAGGAAGCTCTGTCTCTTGAAAGACCGCCGGGACCAAGGGCTGAAAGACGGCGCTTGTGAGTAAGCTCTGCAAGAGGGTTGTGCTGATCCATGAACTGTGAAAGGGGAGAGCTTCCGAAGAATTCTCTGATCGCAGTAACGATGGGACGGATGTTGATAAGTGACTCGGGAGTGATGGACTCGCTGTCCTTATCCTGAATGGTCATTCTTTCCTTAATGATCTTATCCATTCTTGAGAAACCGATTCTCAGCTGGTTCTGAAGAAGCTCGCCGACAGAACGCAAACGGCGGTTTCCAAGGTGGTCAATATCATCTGTACAGCCTACCTCATGAGCAAGACCGATGAGATAGCTGAAGCTTGCAAAAATATCTTCCTTTGTGATGTGCTTGGGGAAGAGCTGTGCGCGGTTGAGCTTTGCGCCCTCGATAACCGCATCCTTTTCTGTGCCGTATTCCTCGATAAGCTTCATAAGAGCTTCGAAGTATACCTTACCGTTGATGCCTGCTTCGGAAAGATCGTATCCGAGAATGGCTTCGGGATATACGGTAGAGTTGGAAAGGATCTTGAATTCCTTATCCTCGGAAAGCTTAACCCATGCCTCGTTTACACCCTGACGTTCAGCATTTGTAGCCATTTCGAAGGTCATCTTTGTACCTGCGTCATAAACTACTTCGCCTGTGATCATGCTGACTGCGGGACGGGAAAGCACCTTTCCGGAAAGTCTGCCTGCGATGCCCGACTTTTCATTGTACTTGTAACGTCCGACTTCCATGAGGTCGTAACGCTTGGGATCAAAGAAAAGGTTTCCGATGAGTACGCTTGCGCTTTCAACTGTGGGGGGATCTCCGGGACGGAGTTTTTTGTAGATCTCCTTGAGAGCCTCTTCACCGGGAGTCTTTCTGTTTTCGGCAGCAAGACGTGTCATGCCGTCCTTTTCAAGTGTTGCTGTAACCTTGGGGTCGTCTCCGAACATTGCAATAATGTCCTCGTCATTTTCAAGGTTGAGCTGATCTCTGAAAAGACAGCCGAGGGCTCTTATAAGAACTGTAACAGGGATCTTTCTTGTCTTGTCGATACGAACATAGCATACGTTTGCCGCGTCTGTTTCGTATTCAAGCCAAGCGCCTCTGTAGGGAATGATCTGTGCTGTGTATGTTTTTGTACCTGTTTTGTCCACCGCGGTATCGTAGTACATACCGGGAGAACGGACGATCTGCGAAACGATTACTCTTTCAGCACCGTTGATGATGAAGGTACCGTTACGTGTCATAATGGGGAAGTCGCCCATGTAGATCTCTTTTTCGGAGATCTCTCCTGTGAGGGTGTTGATGAGACGGACGAGAACACGCAGGGGTGCGGCGTAGTTTACGTCACGTTCCTTACACTCTTCTTCCGAAAACTTTGTTTTGGAATCGAAAGAATAATCGACAAACTCCATTTTGAGAGTTCCTGTGTGGTCTGTGATGGGTGAAACATCTTCAAGAACTTCTTTGAGTCCTTCGGTTACGAACCACTCATAAGATTTTTTCTGTACCTCAATGAGATCGGGCATATCAAGAACTTCTTCAGTTTTTGAAAATGATCTTCTCACTGTAGTACCCAGAAGTTTTTCCTTTGGCTTGACCATCTTTGTTTGAATCCTCCGTTTAGTATATTTTTGATTTTTTTTACTTTATGGGAAATTGCTTGATCATGAACAATGCTTCATGGATCCGCACCGATGCAGAGAACTGCTTTTCCTTGGCGCAGACTGATTTTCGCTTGATAAAACAATAGACCATACCGAAAAAGCCCCGATGGTTTTGTAACAAAAAGTTTACAATTCTTTACCCCTACGGCATTCTGGTTAAAGCCGAATTATAAGCTAAGATGTAAAATTTCGACAAAACACACCGCGAACAACTGCGATATGACCTATTTTTATGCCTCTGCGCAAAGGAAAGAAACTATGAAAATTTCTTCCAAATCACACAGAATGGCATTTTATTCGATTTTATTCTATGGTGCAGTATATCACAACTTTATTTATTTGTCAAGAGTTTTCAAAAAAATATTTTAAAAATTTGTTTTCCATAAATATATATACTTATTAAGCTGATGTATCCTCCGTGAGGGAACTGCAAGGTGTAATAATAAATTTGGCTTTTACAGAAGATTTCCTGATTTACAGGATAAAAGAAGAGCTGAAAATGAAAAGAAAAAAATTCAAAAAAATTCAAAAAAGCTATTGCATTTTTGGGAAATCTATGATATTATAAGCGGAGAGTGTAATTTGGTGTACAGAGGGAGGTGTAAGAATGCCGAATATAAAGTCTGCTAAGAAGCGTGTGCTTGTAATTGAGAAGAAGACACTTCAGAACAAGATGTTCAAGTCCGCTTTCAAAACTATCGTGAAGAAGTATGAAGCTGCTGTTGCTGCAGGAGATAAGGATACCGCGATTGCTCTTTACCGCGATGTTGTCAAGGTAGTTGACAAGGCAGTTGCTAAGGGAATCATCCACAAGAACACAGCTGCAAGAAAGAAGAGCCGTTTCACAACAATGCTCAACGCTATGGCGTAATTTGTGAATAGCAAAAAACTAGGGACAACCGGAGAAAAACGGTGTCCCATGTTTTTTTATATAATAAAGTACGGCTGTAGAGCGGATGGGCTTTACAGTCCGTTTTTGTTATTCTTGCCTTTTTTGCTTCCGATTTCCCGCATAAGATAGGAGATGCCGCAAAAGACAAGAAAAGCACCGAAAAGAACTTTTAAAATTTTTTGATCCATGTTTTTTGCCAAAAGACTTCCGAGAATTCCGCCTGAAATGCAGGGCGGCAAGATATATAAAATGTTTTTCGTGATGATTCTTCTCTTGAACTTATGATAGATCAGAGCCACGGACATTGTTGTTACGAAAAACAGGAGGTTGATGCCTTGTGCATCTCTTTGGCTGATGTCCTTGAATGATGTCAGATAGACAACAAGCAGACCGCCGCCGCCAATACCCAGGGAAGCTGAAACTGCGCATAAAAACGAGACTATAATATCAATTATCATCAAAAACCTGCCTTGAAAATCATAATCGCGCCGCATACAGTGCTTAAAGCTGCAAAAGCGATGCTGAGCGCCTTGAATCTGATCCTGCCAAACAGTATACATCCGCAAACAGCCCCAAGGATTCCGGAAATTATATAAACAGGAGAGGGCACTTGGGCTTTTTGTTCCGAGTAAAAAACAGAGCTTACGGCGCTTGACGACAGTGTGAGCATAATTACCGTCGGGAATATCTCCTTTTTTTCACCGAAATACTTTTTGAGGATAAACAGGAGAATGATACCGCCTCCGCTGCCGAAAAATCCTCCGATCATGCCTCCGAGAAGACATGGAAGCATAAGACGTGAGGGCTTATTAAAATCTGTAATAAATTTCATAAAATAATCCGTAACCTATTGTAATTTCAAATAAAATTTGTTATTATATATAGTATAGGGGAGCCTCGGACTTTTATACTTTAATATATATGTGGAAAATAAAACCGAAGCTCCACGATGCAAAACAAAATAATAAACACAATGCAAAAATTTGCAGAAAGAGGAGATAAATGACATTATTTGAAGCGATACTTTTCGGAATAATCCAAGGACTGACAGAATTTCTGCCGGTGTCAAGCTCGGGGCATCTTGCTTTGTTTCAGAATATTCTCGGAATGGAGGATCCCGAAAGACTTGTTGCATTCAACGTGCTTTTACATCTCGGAACACTTGTTGCAGTGTTCATTATGTATTGGAAGGATATTTTACCGCTGATTCCTGCCTTTTTCACATTGATGGGGAAGGTATTCAAGGGTAAGTTCAAATTTAGTGAGTATACCTACAATGAAAGATTTGTACTCCTTATAATAATTGCAACAATACCGCTTCTTCCTGCGGCTCTTTTAGAGGATAAGATATCGTTCATAGCGGGATATTTAAGTGTTGTGGGAGCAATTCTGGTAATAAACGGAGGAGTGCTTTTGTATTCCGACAAGCTTTCAAGGGGAAACCTGACAATCGGAGAAGCAAACGGTAAGAATGCCTTGTTCATAGGAATGTTTCAGGCATTTGCGGCGCTTTTGCCCGGTCTTTCAAGAAGCGGATCCACCATTACAGGAGGGCTTTTGTCGGGCTTTGACAGACAGAGCGCTGTAAAGTTTTCTTTCATCATGTCTTTGCCTGCCATAGCGGGAGCATGTGTTTTGAAGCTTCCGAAGCTGTTTGAGGAAACGGAAAGCATGGGTCAGCTTGGTATATATGCAGTGGGCGCTGTGGTTGCGGCAATCGTAGGACTTCTTGCAATGAAGCTTTTGACATACATATCAAAAAAATCAAATTTCAAGGGGTTTGCATATTATTGCTTTGCCGCAGGTATTTTGGCGATTGTGTGGGATACCGTAACAAGTATTTCGATGTAAAATGACAAAGGATTTTTAATATATCATAGTTCAGAATTTAAATTTGGGTCTAAAGTAAGGAAGGAGAATGGAGTATGGCGAGAAAAAACGGAGATGAAAAGCTTCACAAAAAGGTGGAAGCCTATAAAAAGAAGCATGGAATCGTCAAAAGAGAAGAAGATTATGAAGAACCCGAAGAAGAGGTCAAGGTAGAGGTGGAGGAAGAAGCAGAGCCATCGTTCTGGCAGCAGATGATTCCATTCTTTTTGGTGATCGGAGCGCTTTTGATAACGGTGTGCTTTCTGTTCACCAAGCAGACAGGCTGGTTTGGATCGGCAATATCGGGTCTGTTTTACGGAATGTTCTCCTTTGTATCATGGGTTATTCCCATGCTCCTTATATTCCTTGCAATATTTTGGAGAAAGGATTCATTCAAAAGCACAATGAAGTCAAAATTCATTGTAATGGGTATTATAGCAGTGATCCTTTCATGCGGAGCCTTTTATTTAAGCGTTATGGCAGGAGGCGGAGAAACTCCAAGCATGACACCTGCAAATATTTGGAAAATGGCGCAGAAGGAAAACGGATTTAAGTACGGCGGAATTATCGGAAGCTATCTTGGCTGGATCATATTCAAGGTGTTTTCCAAGGTTGGAACTCCAATTGTACTTGGGGCGGCACTTATAGTAATGTGCATATTCCTGTTCGATGTAAAGCCTGATACAGCATGGAGATTTGTAAAGAAGGTATCAAAGTACCTGTGGAAAAAGATATGTAAGCTTGCAAGGCTTATTTATTGCAAGATCACAAAGAAGGAGCTTGCAAAGAAGAAGGTGTATATAAATAAGCCGGGAACCGTTGCCCAGACTCTTGAGGGAACAGAGGAGCAGAGCTCTGATGACGTGAAAGCGGAGGGACAGCTTGCTGAGGGAGAAAAGGAGGTCATAAGTGCCGAGAAATCTCCCAAGAAGCCGCCAAAGGAATATTTGAACAATATATTCGGCTCAGGAGACAAAAACAAAGACAAGGACAAAAAAGAAGAGGAAAAGCAGGAGGGCTCGGAAACAGAGGGAGATGTAAGCGTCTCTGCATATGACAAAAATAACGGCGGAAACGGAAAGATCTTTGGCTCAGAGGAGGAGGAAAACTCAAATCTCGAGGAGCCCGATACCCTGACAGTTCAAAGAGCGCCTCTCATGACCACAGTTGAGGCAGGAGAAGCTCTTACAAAGGAAAGCTATAATTATACATTCCCCCCCATCGAATATCTTCAGCCCAAGGAAGAGAAGATTCCAAAGGAGGAATATGAGGAGGAGTGCAGAGCAACGGGAAGAAAGCTTGTTGAGGTCTTGAAGAGCTTCAAGGTCGATACAAGACTTGTAAATATTTCAAGAGGACCTACGATCACAAGATACGAGCTTGCACCCGAGGAGGGCGTGAGAGTAAAATCCATAGCCGCTCTTTCCGATGATATCGCATTGAATCTTGCGGCAAACGGCGCTGTAAGAATTGAAGCCCCCATTGTAGGTAAGGCTGCGGTGGGAGTTGAGATCGCCAACGCCAAGAGAGAGACTGTATATCTCCGCGATCTGCTTGAAAATCCCGTGTTTAAAAATGCAAAGTCCAAGCTTACTGCGGCTTTGGGACTTGACGTTGCAGGGGACCCTATATACATGGATATTGTAAAGATGCCCCATATTCTTATAGCGGGAACCACGGGAGCAGGTAAATCGGTGTGTATAAACTGTATAGTTCTTTCGCTTCTTTATAATGCTACACCCGATGAAGTGAAGCTTATAATGATCGATCCCAAGAAGGTAGAGTTCAATATATATAACGGACTTCCTCACCTTGTTGTTCCTGTAGTGTCAAATCCCAAGAAGGCTGCGGGAGCGCTGATGTGGGCTGTTGACGAAATGGAGCGCAGATACGACATTATTGAAAAGGTCGGTGTGCGCGATATTGCAGGATATAATGAGGTTACAAAGGACGATCCCGAGCAGGAATATATGCCCAAGCTTGTAATTGTAATCGACGAGCTTGCGGATCTTATGATGACCTCTCCCGATTCGGTTGAAACATCCATATGCCGAATTGCTCAAAAGGGAAGAGCCTGCGGAATTCACCTTATAATCGGTACACAGCGTCCTTCTGTTGACGTAATCACAGGTCTTATCAAGGCTAATATTCCTTCAAGAATTGCCTTTACCGTTTCACAGCAGGTGGACTCAAGAACCATCATAGATGTTGGAGGAGCGGAAAAGCTCATTGGACGGGGAGACATGCTTTATGCCCCCACGGGAGTGATAAAGCCCATAAGACTTCAGGGAGCATTTGTTTCCGACAAGGAGGTTGACCGAATTACCGACTTTATAAGAAACAATAATTCGCAGATCAAGTTTGATGACGATATACTCAACGATATTGACGCAAATGCTGAAAAATGCTCGGTGAAGGGAAACAAGAAGGCAGGAGCGGCAAGTGAAAGCGAGCCTTCGGATTACTCTGCCGAGAGCATTGCCTTTACCGACGAGAAATTCAGAGATGCTGTTAATGTTGCGGTAACGGAAGGAAAGATCTCAACATCCCTGCTTCAAAGAAAGATAAATCTTGGGTACGGACGTGCGGCAAAGATCATCGATGCAATGGAGTCCCTCGGAATTGCGGGACCCTCCGACGGACAAAGAGCACGTAATGTTCTCATATCCCGTGAGGAATGGGAAGAAATGTGCATGAAGTGGGACAGCGATGAATAATAGTCCCTTCGTTTAAAGTAAAATCAAAGGGGAATACCCGAAAATACGGATATTCCCCAATGGATCTTCAGATAATAAAAGGAGAAATGAAAATGGTATATGTTTTTCTTGCCGACGGCTTTGAGGAGATCGAGGCACTGGGAACTCTTGATCTTATAAGAAGAGCGGGAATTGAGGCGCTCAGCGTATCAGTGGACGGCGGTGAATTTGTAAGGGGATCTCACGGAATAACTGTAAGGGCGGATATTTCAATTGATGCTTGTACTGAAGGGGCTGAGGCAGTTGTTCTCCCGGGCGGAATGCCGGGTGCTGAAAATCTTTCTTTGTCAAGTAAGGTTCGTGAGCTTGTTTCCCAAAACTTCAATGACGGAAGATATATTGCCGCAATATGCGCAGCTCCCATGGTTTTCGGAAAAATGGGATTGCTGAAGGGAAAGCGCGCCACCTGTTATCCCGGCTTTGAAAAATATCTTGATGGTGCGGAATATACGGGCAAAAGTGTTGAGGTTGACGGTAAAGTGATTACAGGAAACGGCCCCGGAGCATTCTATGGCTTTGCATATGAGATCATAAAGGCGATAAAGGATCAAGAAAGCGCTGACAAGGTTCTTTTTGGAGGAATGTTCAATTTCTGAATGTTCCCCAAAATTGATTTGAAATTTTTAAAGAAGGAGGAAACAGCCGTGACACAGCCAATATTTGAAAAGCAAGCTCTCAGAAAGACACTGATGGCAAAAAGATCGGAGATTTCCTCCATATACGGCATAGAGTATTCTGCGGCGATCTGCAGTAATCTTGAGATACTTGCCACCTACAGATATGCAGAGGGTTACCTTATGTATTTTCCTCTGAAAAATGAAGTTGACGTGGTTTGTGCCATAAAGAAGCTTCTTGGGAAGGGCAAAAGAGTATATCTTCCAAGGTGCCGTAAGGATGCAGAAGGTATTATGGATTTTTATGAGATTGCAACCTTTGAGGATCTTGAGGAGGGCTCATTTAAGGTAATGGAGCCCAAGGAAAGCTGTAAAAGGGTAGGTTATTTCTCAAAGAATACGGTTTGCATAGTACCCGGAATCGCATTTGACAAAGAGGGCTACCGTCTTGGCTACGGAAAAGGATATTACGATAGATTTTTAAAAAATTACAGCGGAACAAAGATCGGAGTGGTGTTTTCGGATCTTGTTTGCGATGACTTGCCAAGGGGCAGATATGACAATTCAGTTGATTTTATAATTACGGAAAAAGGGGTGACCAAGATCGATGATTGAACGTTTGAAAAGAAGCATACCCGCAACCGTATATCTTATTTTTATATTTTTCGCAGTAATTTTTACAGGCTTTATAACTCCCGACGGCATTGGAAAGGGAGAAAGTGTGTATCTTCTCATCGTGACTCTTGAAAGCGTGGCGTTTTTGCTGCCATCCATCATATACTGTCACACAAAGGGCTTTGATTATACAAAGGGGCTTGAAATCAAAATTCCCGAGCTGAGTAAGCTTCCCGTGGTTTTTTCAGGTCTGTTTGCTATGATATCCCTGAACGTGCTTCTCAGCTTGGTTTTTATGAATCCCGAAAAGCAGCAGGAAACAGGACAGATCGTAGGCGGTGAGGTTCAGCTTGAAAATGTAAACGTCATAGGAGTAATAATTGCCCTTGCGGTGATCCCCGCAATTTGCGAGGAATTTGTGTTCCGCGCTGTTTTGATGAGGGATTATAATAAATACGGTGCAATGTTTTCGATCATATGTACATCCCTTATGTTTGCCATGATACATTATGACATATCGGGCTTTCCAATATATTTTACAAGCGGAATTTTTCTTGCCATGACAGTTTATATCACAAGATCCATTGTTTGCTCGATTCTTGTACATGCCATGTATAATATTTACAGCTTGTTTTTTGAAGGCTGGTTCTGGTCATCGGTTACACAAAATGTAAATCTTGTAATGATAATATTCATAGCGGTGGCTGTTCTTCTTCTGTCCCTACTTTTCTTTTTCAGTGCGGCTGAAAAGATTTTTGTGGATTATGCAGATGTTGGAATAAAGGCGCCCGAGGGTTATAAAAAAGAAAAAAAGGATTTTGAAAAAGCGGATAATGAGGACGGCGGGGAAAAAAGAGCTGTGGTTGCAGAGGTGCTTCCCCAGATCGGAATTTGCTTTTTGATATTTATAGTATATATTATAGTAAAAGGATGATTTTATGTCAAAGGAAAAAAAATCGGGCTTGACCCAACCCATAAAGAACGATAAGGTTCTTGGGGAAAAAAAGGAGAATTCCGAGGCTTCTTTGGAGAAACAGAATTCTCAGACAAAAAAGTGGAATAAAAGCGTTGCAAATGACGGGGACAAAACAAAGGTAAGGAAAAAGACAGAGGCATCCGTGGAGCTAAAAGGATCTGCGGAGAACGAGCTTTCCGAGAAGAAGGAAGAGAAGATCCCCGTTGTTGTGGAGGCGCCCAAGAAGCCGAGAAAAAAATACGGCAACAGCTCATTTTCGGCAATCGTAAAGACGGTTTCGTATATAGGGATCGTTCTTGTGGTGTCAGTTGTCCTTGCGGTTGTGATCATTCTCGCTGCAAACGACGTTTTTGCATTTACAAAATCCGACGCGCAGATCACGGTTGTCATTGATGAATATCCAAATATCGATACGATCGCAGAGGCTCTTGCAGATGCGAATGTAATAAAATACCCTTCGTTGTTCAAGCTCTATGCAAAGCTTAAGGAGAAGGAGAATTATAATTTTGCCAAGGGCACATATACGGTGTCTCCAAGCATGAACTATGACGCCCTGCTTATAGCTTTTGTGCCTGAAAAAGCGGCGCGTCAGCAAATAAGCATAACCATTCCCGAGGGCTACAGTGTTGACGAGATCATCGATCTTTTTGTGTCCAAGGGCATTGGTACAAGAGATGAATTCATTGATGTTGTAAACAATTATGAATTTGATTATTGGTTCTTGGAGGATCTTGAGTGCTCCGAGGACAGAATATACCGTCTTGAAGGTTATTTATATCCCGACACCTATTATTTCTGGAGCGACTCCAGTGAGGTTGCGGCAATTTCCAAGCTTTTGTCCAACTTTAAGAATAAATTCAAAAAGTCATGGCTAAAGAGATGTGATGAGCTTGGAATGACCATGGACGAGGTGCTGACTCTTGCTTCAATGATACAGGAGGAGGCAAGGTACCCCGAGGATTATCCCTATGTATCATCGGTGTTCCACAACAGACTCAAGTCAGAGGAATTTGGCGGCTTCCTGCAAAGCGACGCTACAGTGCAGTATTTTTACAGAAACGTGTACGGAAGCATAAAGGATCCCTTTACCGACGCGGACAGAAAGTTCAAATGTGCGTATAATACCTATATTCATGAGGGATTGCCCCCAAGTCCCCTTTCAACACCAACCATAGATGCCATAAACAGCGCAATGTATCCTGCGGAATCAAATTATCATTATTTTGTAACCGATTCACTTGGATACTGTATGTTTGCGGTGACATATGAAGAGCATAAAATGAATATAGCGGCAATTGAGGCGGGGCAGACTGCCAAGGATGACGACGATCAAAATGGCGATGACGTGGACAACGGCGACGGCGATGATATTGATGAGGAATGATTTATGGGAATTTTTTCTAAACTTTTCGGCAAAAAGAATGATGAATACAGCCCTAAGTTCAGGCTTGAAATGGCAAAAAGGCTTGACAGAAAATCCATAAAATATGTTACCGAAAGGGACGAGGACGGTACGGAAACCATACTCGGCAAGCAGGGGTGCATCTATACAAGCGGAGAGCTTCTGCGTGTTGTGTCCACTGACGGAAAGATATTTGAAGGAAGGATCGTTGACCTTCTCATGTCGGAGCTTATGAGCGGCGAC
>SVUF01000052.1 GCA_015063395.1 Oscillospiraceae bacterium | reverse complement strand
TCACTTGAATTTTACAGACAAGTGACAATTTGATAAAAAGCAGTCCACAACTGCAGTGGAAAGCAAAATTCCATATGAGTGCGCCTTTTTTGAAATTTTTCTACTTCAAAATTAAGTAATTTCCTATAAAAAAGACCGTCCGAGGCTTTGTATATCAAAGTCCCTGACGGTCTTTAATTATGTTCAATTATTCAGCATCGCAGTTATCCTGTTGACAGGAAGTGTTTTCCTCTGCTATGGCTGATTTTCTGCGTTTTACCTTTTTTATAATTGCCCGAATGATCAAAATTACAATTTCAATTATTCCCAAGACATAGGCAAAAACGCATATATTCCATGATATCTGCGGAAATCCATGAGGGCGTCCGTCAACCAGTTCCTCAAACAATAAAATTATTTGAGTTGAAAAAGCAGCAATACTCAAAAATCCTCTCACCCAATTTAAGATAAGCATTGGATCTTTTTTAAATGCAACCTCAAATTTGAAGCAAACAATACTTACTATATCCAAGAAAAAATAGCCGAATAAACAATACATAAAAAAATAATGAACCAAATCATCAATTGTCACTATTATAAATCCCGCAAATACTAGGGCTAAAATCAGAATTATACTTAACCGTATCTTTGTTGATTTTTTCATTGTTTTTGTTATTGATTTTTTCATTGTTATTTTTCCTCCGCATGAGATACTGTAATATTTGCCGTAGAATAATTATCATTTTGTGATCGTTTTGGTACTATAACAGAACTGCTATACCGTAGTATTACATTAAAAGCAGTTATAGGCAACTAATTGTTCTAACCATAATTTCCAATGTTATATCATCGTAAGTCGAGGTATAGCTTACAATTGAGTTTGTCATTACATATGGGATATCTTCCATGATGAAAACACTTTTTTTAATATGTTTAATATCGGAAATTTCAAAATCCTCTTTAACATTTTCTTTTAAGTGTTGTTCTATATTTTCCTCAATTTTGTCAATGTTTTCCAAGATAGACTTATAATCATTTTCATCATGATATGATTTTATAATCTCCATAGAAAACGTGTCTTCATAAAAAGAGGCTGCTACATGCTCAGGAAAACGAACTCCATCAACATATTTTTCAAAATAAAACGTATATGAAACCAATCTTTCGTTTTCGCCGCAAATCCTAAAACATTTGTCTACCGTACTCTCAATGCGTTTTTCACCGAAAATATAATAGTGCGTTTCACATGAATAATCGTATTTTGATAGGACTGTGTTCTCATTCAGCATATTTTTAATAAAATCAATATAATCATTCTCGCTTTTTACACCGCCATCAAACGGAATGTTTACATACTCAATTATTTCATCAGATTTGGAATCCACAAAAACAGAGCTATTATTTATACCTTCCAAACTATAAGCATTAACAACAATATCTGAACGTGGAAGCTTTACTGTTTCCAAATAAACGCCTTTATATTCAGAACCCAATATATCAACATTTATTGTTTTTTTTACATTTGTAGATTGTAATACTTTTTTTGAAAATTTTTCTAAAGTAATTTCCTTACTTCTGAAAATAGAGATATCTTCGGTTTCTCCCAGAATAACAGTTGAGATCCCGTCACTTTGATTATTATCAGTGTCTGTGACTGTGGGCAGAGCCTTTTGACATGAACTCAACATTAAAACAGAAAACAGAAAACAAAATGCAAATATTTTTTTCATTATTATCCCTCCTAATCTAATGGCAGTGTAGTTTCGCCTGCAATTGTAAAATATTTAACTGTAATTAATTCTCCGTTTGCATAGTATTCATAAGAGTCATTGGTTTCTTTTACCTTTTCATCTGTCTCGTAGCAAATGTCGTAATAATCTTTTTCACTGTCATTATAATATTCGCTGTAATATTCAAAAAATATTTCACACCAATCATTACAAGCACTCGCACCTACACTGGTTTTGAATCCAATTACTGTTCTTGCCCCTGCGCTTACAGTGGCGTTAACTAAATTATCAGAACCACCGTTTTCGTTTCCCGTCAAACAAGCTCCATATATAACCAAATCAGAATACTGCAAAGAATTTTGAGAAAGAGAATTAAGATCGCTAATTGTTAAATGCCCATCAGTTGTAGAAATTAATGATTTGTTTCCATGCGTACGAACCAAAGTTATCCTTGAATGCTTCATCAAATCCATTAATTTATCTTTGTTGATTCCTTCAGAAATTGTACTATGATTGTTAAAGCAATCTGTATATCCAATTGAGTACATTGTGTCAGCAATATCTCCAAAATACGATGATCTATCATAGGATGCGGGTAAAGCAACCAATGAAATATCATAAAAGTCCAGTAAAGACCATTCATCACAATAATTGGTATCGTTGGTATATATACCAAGAATAAGCTTTTCTCCAACTGTGGTTGAGTCTGAGTTAGTCATAAGCACAAGGTTTTCAGCGGAATCAAGGCAAGACACAATCTTTTTTCCTGTTCCTCCCTCTTGTATTTTCCATTTCATCCCATCAGTTATAGTCCCCGATCTTAAAACTATATCCGTCCCACTTGTTGCGGAATTATTCTCAACACCGAGATAATATGAAGATGAAGCCGATGGCTTTATAGTAAAGATGTTATTTCCAATATGGTTTAATACCCATATTTGCAAATTGTCTTCATCAAAATTTTGTTGTTCTATTTCATTTCCGTTTGAAATAATTCCATTTTGTATTCCAGCATACAATTCGTTACCGCATGATTTAAAAAAATACTTACCATCATCAATAAGTACAACGTCCAAATTATAGTTTGCTGTTGCCTGCTCGGACGGCGCAAAGGTTGCAGTTACGGTTATAATCGCTCTTCCTGCGCCTCGAAGCGTAAGCCTTCCCGTATTTGCGTCAACCGTTGCAACAGAGGAATTATTGGAACTCCAACGAATCGTGGGAGCAAGAGTCGTTTCAAAATGGTACGTTTTTATACCGTATCCAAACTCCGAAAAATCCACAGTCTCTTCATCTATATTGTATTCTTCGGTAAATTCAGTTTTAAACGATCCTGATGTGTTTTTTATGAACAGCACACCCTTAATATTCTTTTTTGTGAAGCTCCAGTTTTCAAACTCCATATAACCTATATTGCTTACACTCAAATTGAAATAATTATACGGTATTCCGACGTCGTAATAAGTTCCCGAAGGCGAGGTTGACGCCAACGCCAAGCATTTTGACGTGGTATTTACAGGGGTAATTCTTTCTCCCTTTATATACCACTTTTCCGCAGTTGTTACAGAACCCTCCACGGTTTTAAGAGACAGTGCGCTGCCTGAATAACTGAGATATTTGTTTTCGTCAGCAACACTTTGTATAGTATATTGCTCCGAGCCAAGAGAGGTTACTCTCCAATGGTTGTATATCGTATTTGATATATCCCCGAAATTGTTTTGGCTATGCTGAGCAACGTACAGTCCGCTTGCAGTCGGATACGTTATTTGCGAGCGAAGATAAAATTCTCCGCTTGAAGAGTAGTTGTTGTCTGTATAATCATTTCCCACGGTATAAATACCATTTTTAAGAACGTTCAAATAAGTTTTAACCGTAACAAATTCGGTGGTATTATCCGCATATCTCACGGTAGCTCTTATTGTGGCAGTTCCGGGTAAAATTGCGATGAAGCCCGTAGAATACGTGTTTCCGCTGACAGACGCATCTTCAAAGCTGAAATATCCGTAGGGCGTTCCGCTCCATGCTGTAACCGTAGCGCCGTTTGGAACGTCAATGGACACAATTCCGTAATCGCCTACCGAAATGGTTTCAGTTTCCGCGAATGAAGGCATGGCAAATATAAGTGCCATTACTAATACTGTTATAAACAGAATTAAAAGCTTAAACGTTTTTCTATTCATTTCATATCTCCTGTCATGATCAAATCCAAAAACTTCATATTCTGATCATAATAAAATGAAGTCCTGTGTGAAACCGACGTGCATAGCCTACGGCACTTCACACATATGCCGCGGCTATTTGATTATGCTCTCGCTTTCCATAAATATCACCTCAAAATTCAAATAGCAGAAAAATATAAATACTTCTACTTCCCCTACATTAATTGTAGCGTAAACAAAGCCAAATGTCAATATTTATAAACTTTTCATAAGAAAGTACAATGAATTTTGTGTATTTGCACAAAACTTATGTAATGCTTTTGTGAATTATAACCATTGTATTTGTAGAAAAAAGCACATGACTCATTTGAAACAATGAGCCCTGTGCTTTTTTTTGATCGGTTATATAAATTTTTCTTAAGCGTATCGATTAATACATACCGCCCATGCCGCCTGCTGCAGGTGCAGCTGCAGGAGCTTCTTCCTTGATCTCAGCAACTACAGCCTCGGTTGTGAGAACTGTTGCTGCGATGGAAGCGGCATTCTGGAGAGCTGAACGTGTAACCTTGGTGGGATCGATGATGCCGGCAGAGATCATGTCAACATAAACCTCACGGTAAGCATCAAAGCCGTAGTTCTTACGTCTGGAGGAGATGATCTTGTTAACGATTACAGAGCCTTCGCATCCTGCGTTTTCAGCGATCTGACGTACAGGAGCCTCAAGAGCCTTGAGAACGATCTGAACACCTGTCTTTTCGTCTCCTTCAACCTGTGAAAGAAGAGCCTTGACGTCTGCAATTACGTTAATGTAAGCAGTACCGCCGCCTGCAACGATGCCTTCTTCAACTGCAGCGCGGGTTGCGTTGAGGGCGTCCTCGATGCGAAGCTTCTTTTCCTTGATCTCAACCTCAGTAGCCGCACCTGCTTTGATTACGGCAACACCGCCGGACATCTTTGCAAGTCTTTCCTGAAGCTTTTCACGATCGAAATCGGAGGTTGTTGTAGCGATGTTCTGCTTGATCTGAGAAATTCTGTTCTTGATCTCCATTGTATCGCCTGCACCGTCAACGATGATGGTTGTTTCCTTTGTAACCTTAACCTGACGGGCGCGTCCAAGCTGTGCGGGAGTAGCCTCTGTAAGCTCAAGTCCAAGCTCGGATGTGATCACCTCGCCGCCTGTGAGAATTGCGATGTCACGAAGCATTTCCTTTCTTCTGTCACCGAATCCGGGAGCCTTAACAGCCACGCAGGTGAATACGCCGCGGAGCTTGTTGAGAACGATATTTGTAAGAGCATCACCCTCAACGTCCTCAGCGATTATAACGAGCTTACCGCCAAGCTTGAGAACCTCGTTGAGAAGGGGAAGTATCTCCTGAATGTTGGAGATCTTCTTGTCTGTAATAAGAATAAGAGCATCGTCGATAACTGCTTCCATCTTGTCGGTATCAGTTACCATGTAGGGAGAAAGGTATCCGCGGTCAAACTGCATACCCTCAACAACCTCGCACTCTGTTCTTGCAGTCTTGGACTCTTCAACAGTAATTACGCCGTCGGAAGTAACCTTTTCCATGGCATCTGCAATAAGTCTACCGATGGTTTCGTCACCTGCAGAAATTGTACCAACTCTTGCAATGTCCTCTGTTCCGTTGATCTTCTGTGAATTTGCAACGAGGCATTCAACAGCCTTGTCAACAGCCTTTGCAATACCGCGGCGGAGAACCATGGGGTTAGCACCTGCGGCAATATTTTTCATACCCTCGTGAATGAGAGCCTGGGCAAGAAGTGTAGCGGTTGTTGTACCGTCACCTGCTGCGTCATTTGTCTTTGTAGCAACCTCTTTTACAAGCTGAGCGCCCATGTTTTCTGCGGGATCCTCAAGCTCGATCTCCTTTGCGATGGTAACACCGTCGTTTGTTATAAGGGGAGTGCCGTATTTCTTGTCAAGAACTACGTTGCGTCCCTTGGGACCCATTGTGATCTTTACTGTATTTGCAAGCTTATCAATACCTGTAAGAAGGGTATTTCTTGCTTCTGTTCCGTGAAGAATTGTCTTTGCCATTGTAAATTTCCTCCTGATATATTATTCAACGATTGCGAGAATATCGCTTACTTTCACTATAGTATATTCTTCGCTTCCGAATTTTACTTCGGTTCCCGAATACTGATTTGTGATAACCTTGTCACCGGGCTTAACAGTCATTACAACCTCGTGTCCGTCGATTACACCGCCGGGACCGACTGCAACGACCTCAGAAACCTGGGGCTTTTCCTTTGAAGTGGAAGCGAGAATGAATCCGCTTGCGGTTGTCTGTTCTGTTTCTGTCTTTTTGAGAACTACTTTGTCTTGTAAAGGTTTGATAGTCATTGTAAAGACCTCCTATTTATATTTAGAATTGATTTTTGTCGTTTTTTAGCACTTGAGTTTGCGGAGTGCTAAACCGATGTTTTAATTGTATCACATTTTTTGCCAATTGCAATAGTTTTTTTGATAATTCACACTTATTTAACATTTGATCGGTGCTTTTTTTGAGCCGGTCGTTTTTTTAAAGAAGCAAACAAGAAAATTAAGTGCAAATTTGATAGGATTTGCCAAACTGTGTAATAAGCTTGCGGCGCGGGAATAGAATTATATAAATAAAATACGGAAGAAGGGGTTATTTTAGAATGATTGAGATCCTGCAGACATATTTGATACCGGTTTTTGTTGTTGTGCTTGGAGCGTATTTTGCCTTTGCCACGGGATTTTTTCCGTTACGGAAGCCGAAGACCTTTGTAAAAGCGCTTATGTATCGTGGGGACGGGGACGGCTCAGCGCTAAAATCCTTGGGAGTTGCCCTTGCAGGAACTCTTGGAGTGGGTAATATTGTGGGAGTTGTGGGAGCCATAGCTCTTGGTGGCGCGGGAGCTCTTTTTTGGATGTGGATTTCTTCTTTTTTTGCCATGATGCTGAAATATGCGGAAACTGTTTTGGCGATGAAAAACAGAAAAAAGGACAAAGAGGGAGTTCACGGAGGTGGAATGTATTATATTGCACCAAAGCTCTTGGGGAGGATATTCACCATTCTTTGTCTTGCCTGTTCATTTGTTCTTGGCGGAGCAATACAGAGCAGCGCACTTGGTGAGTGCTGTGAGGAGGTGCTTGGAATTTCCCCAAGCCTTTCCTGTGGAATTATGGCAGCTCTGTGCTTTGTTGTAATAATCGGAGGTAAAAAGGGAATATTTAAGCTTGCCGCGGGAATTGTGCCCATCATGAGCATTGTATATGCCTTAATGTGTGTTGCGGTAATAATTTCAAGGGCAAATATGCTGCCCCGGGTGTTTGGAGAAATAATAAAAGGAGCGTTCAGCTTTAAGGCGGCTGCAGGAGGAGGCTTTTTTGCGGCAGTGAAATACGGAACTCTCAGAGGGCTTATATCCAATGAAGCAGGTTGCGGAACAGCACCGATTGCTCACGGTGCGTCAAACAACCCGTCCCCATCTGCTCAAGGGTGTATGGGAATTGCAGAGGTATTCATTGATACCGTTGTGCTATGCTCACTGACGGGATTTTGCGTTCTGCTTTATCCTGTAAAAAGTGACGGAATGACTGCTGTGCTTGATGCATTTTTTGCGGTGTTTGGAAGCCTTTCCTCATATTTACTTACAGTGTCCGTGGCGTTGTTTGCATTTGCAACTGAAATCTGTTGGGCGTTTTACGGAAGGGAGTGTATACACAGTCTGTTTCCCGAAAACAAAAAGATGCAAAGCATATACAACGTACTGTTTTGCATCTCTGTTTATTGTCTTGGTTTTGTCGGAAAGGATGCCCTTTGGCAATCTGCAGATCTTATAATCGCGCTGATGGCACTGATAAATCTTTCGTCGCTGTTCAGACGCCGTGAAGAGATCCTTGGGGAGACGAGGCTGCTTTTTGGATAATACTATTTCTTCTTTTTAATAGAGGAAAGAGGGTTATTGTTCATGGCATCCTGCATTTGAGCATCGCTTGTATGGGTATAGATCTGGGTGGTGTTGAGCTGTTCGTGACCGAGAATATCCTTCAGCACACGGACATCCACCTTGCCCGATTGATACATAAGGGTGGCGGCGGTGTGGCGAAGCTTGTGGGTGGAGAAACGCTTGTATTCAAGCCCCGCAAGGTTCAAATATTTTTTCACCACAAACTGAACGGTTTTGTTGCTGATTCTGTCACCTCGCAGAGATAGAAACAGGGCGTTTTTATCCTTGATCGAGGGCATAAGTCTTCGATAGTCAAGGTAGTCCCTGAGGGCATCGCGACAAGAATCGTTAAGGTATACAAGGCGTTCCTTGTTGCCTTTACCAACAACCCGCATAGAAAGAAGCTCGCGGTCAAGATCACTGAGGCTGAGGCCCACAAGCTCGGAAAGACGAACGCCTGAATTTAAGAAAATTACGATCATGGCGTAGTCACGGGGAACGGTCTTGGAGACCTTATCATCGGTTATAGCGCCAAGAAGCCGTAGACTTTCTTCAACCGTCAAATATTTCGGCAGTCTTTTTGGGAGCTTTGGAGTTCCAATGGCTTCTGCGGGGTTGTTTTCGCATATCCTTACTGAATTTATGAGAAATTTGTAAAACGCCTTAATGGATGAGAGCTTTCTTGCTCTTGCGTTTGCCTTGTTGTGACGCACGTCCGTTACGTATCTTAAAAACTCATATACTTCAACGGTGGAGACGCTTTTTACAAAATCCTCGTTTACTGTGGAAAGTCTTGCGTTTTTCATGCTTTCTTCTGTGGTGGGTTGCCCCTCGCGCTTGCAGATGAGAAATCTGAAAAACATGGAAAGATCAGTTTCATATTGGGAAACAGTTAAGGCAGATCTGCCCATCAAGGTGAGGTGGTTGCAGTATCTGTCGATGATTTCACTGTTTGTCACGGGTAAACCTCCTAAATTATGATTTAAAAAAATAATAAAGTGTAAATTTTAATTATGTGTTTTGTTATGTGTCTTGATTAGATGAAAAAAATATGGTATAGTGTATTGAAACGATTAAAAAAATTAAGGAAGGTAATTATGATAAATACCATAAAGCAAAATAAGGAAATGATAATGAAGATTGCTATAAACCAATTTGGAATGGCAGTTTTCGGTCTTGTGCTTTATATGGCGTCCAGCACTGCGGGACAGTCAAACTCAAGCACGGGAAATATCATGAAGATCGTAACAAGTCTTTTTGCCATAGGCTTTTATATGGTTTTACTGTATACACTCAGCAAGGAGGAAGGGCTTAAGGATCAGATCAGAATTGAAAGCGGAAGAAAAAAGAGGGACAATTTCAGATTTTTGAAGGTGTCGCTTTTAGCAAACGCCTGGAATATTCTTCTCGGGGTTATATTGATCGTATCTACGATTGCCCAGATCGGTGTTGCGGAAAATACAGTTACTCTTGCAGGAAATATCGGTTCCGTTGCCATTATTCTTATAACATTTACAGAAGGAATGTACATCGGTATACTTCAGGCAGTGTTCAATATGAACTGCGTGGCGTCCCTGCTCATTGTAGTTCCTGCGATTGTTGTATGCACTGTGGGATATATTGCGGGAACATACGGTGGATTTCGCAAGATGCTTGAAGCTGCAAAGAAAAAGAAATAAGCAAAAAGGAATACCATCATCACCTTGAACATATGATTGTTTTGGGTGATGAATTTTGAAAAGAATTGTAATTTTGATGATCTGCTTTTTGACAGCATTTGCAAAAGGAAGCAATGTAATTGCCGATGAAAATATTTTAGCAGAAAAACACCGCGGTGTCAATAACTCCGATACCAAATTTACGTTTGTGATCGATCCCGGTCACGGCGGAATTGACGGTGGAGCTGTGGGAACCACGGGGAGTCTTGAAAAGGACATAAATCTCAGTGTGAGCGGAATACTTTCGGATCTTATGGTTGTTATGGGATATACTGCCGTAATGACAAGAAATGATGACCGTTTGCTTGGCGAGGAAGGCTCGGGCAACAGAAAGCTTGAGGATCTGAGGAGCAGAGTGGATTTTGTGAAGGACTATGAAAATCCATTGTTTGTCAGTATACACATGAATAAATTTCCCCAAGAATACTGTCACGGACTGACGGTTTATTATTCGGGAAATTTTGAAGAAAGCGAGCTTCTTGCTTTGTCGGTGAAGGAATCCGTGATAAATCATCTTCAGCCCGACAATAAACGCCCCATGAAAAAAGCAACCTCGGCATTATATGTTCTTGACAGGGCGACAGTACCTGCAATATTGATTGAATGCGGCTTTCTTTCAAATATAGAAGAAGAAAAAAAGCTCCTTGATGACGATTATCAAAAAAAGCTTGTAATGGCAATAGCATCGGGGCTTTCGGAATTTGCCAAGGATAAATGAGACCATAGCTTTGGAGAAGTTAAAAGATGAAAACAAAAAGCGTATACGTATGCAGCGAATGTGGCTACAGATCTGCAAAATGGCTTGGAAAATGTACGTCCTGCGGTGAGTGGAACACATTCAATGAGGAGATAATTGAAGAAAAAGCAAAGGGCGCAAGGACATATACCGACGACGGAATAATACGCTCTGAAAAGATCGGGGATCTTGGAATGCCCGACTATATCAGAGTCAGAACAGGTGTCGGAGAGCTTGACCGCGTTCTTGGAGGAGGCTTTGTTACGGGATCCGTTGTACTTGCCGCAGGTGAGCCCGGAATCGGAAAATCCACACTTCTCATGCAGATATCCGCTTCGGTTGGCAAGGAATACAAGGTTTTGTATGTGTCGGGCGAGGAATCCAAATGGCAGCTTAAATACAGAGCAAAGCGTCTGGGGCTTGATTCATCGGATTTTTATATACTTACAGAAACCAACATGGGCAGGATCATGTCCGAAATTGAAAAGATCGGACCGGATTTTTTGATCCTTGACTCAATACAGACCGTATATGATGAGGCATCAAGCTCCACGCCCGGAAGCATGACCCAGGTCAGAGAAAGCTCTGCAAGGATCATAAATCACGCAAAGAATTGCGGAATGACAGTGATCATTGTTGGACATGTAAATAAAGAAGGCGGAATTGCAGGACCGAAGGTTTTGGAGCATATGGTGGATGCAGTCCTGTATTTTGAGGGAGAGAGAAGGGAATCCTTCCGAATAATCAGAGCCATAAAGAACAGGTACGGCTCCACAGGCGAGATTGGTGTTTTCAGCATGACTGACAAAGGTCTGGAAGAGGTGGAAAATCCATCGGAAATGCTGTTGTCAAGCCGTCCCGAAGGAGTTTCGGGAAATTGTCCTGCCTGTGTAATTGAGGGAACAAGACCAATCATTGCGGAAATTCAGGCACTTTCCGCAAAATCATTTTTACAGGCGCCCAAAAGAGTATCAAACGGAATAGAATATAATAGACTTTGCCTTATACTTGCTGTACTTGAAAAAAGGCTTGGACTCAGATTTTCGGGAGATGATGTGTATCTCAACGTAATCGGAGGTTTATCACTTGATGATCCCTCCTGCGATCTTCCCGTAGCTCTTGCACTTATTTCAAGTAAAAATGACAGACCCATTGATGACAAGCTCATCGCTTTTGGAGAGATCGGACTTTCGGGAGAGCTTCGTCTTGTGGGAGATGTGGAGAGACGGATCAAGGAAGCAGTGCGCCTTGGCTTTACCACAGTGGTGATGCCAAAGGGAAATATGCCCAAGGCTTCTGTTAACGGAGCGCAGATCATAGGTGCAGGAAGTATATATGAAGCTTTGAAAATATTCAGACAAAGCTCTGAATGATATGACATTATTATAGAGAAAAGGGACTTGGATGTTTATTAAGGATTATTATCATCTGCTGAAAGAAGCGGATCTTGTAAAAGAATGTTCGGAGGAGTCAGAATCTTCCGAAAGGGAAATACAGACCTTGGCATATCATACCGCAAGGGTAACGGAAAATACACTGTTTATTTGCAAGGGTAAGAGATTCAAGGAGGAGTATGTGGTTGATGCGGTAAAAAAAGGCGCGATCCTTCTTGTGTCCGAGGAAAAGTACAATATAGAGGGCGTTGAGTACATTATAGTCAGCGACGTTAGACGTGCAATGGCTGTTCTTGCTGAATATCACTATGATCACCCCCAAAATAAGCTTTTCAAGGTTGGCGTTACAGGAACGAAGGGAAAAACCACAGTTGCATTTTGCTATAAGACCATAAATGATGAATATATGGCGTCCCTTTCCATGATGCCCACTGCAATTTTCTCTTCAATCTGCAATTACTACGGCGGTGAGCGGGAGGAATCATATCTCACCACTCCCGAAAGCCCCGATCTTTACAGATACATGGGACAGGCGGTGGAATGTGGGATCAAGGATCTTGTAATGGAGGCGTCCAGTCAGGGTCTTAAATACAACAGACTTGACGGAGTTGAGTTTGATGTGGGAATATTCCTCAATATTGCCGAGGATCATATAAGCCCGCTTGAGCACAGTGACTTTGAGGATTATTTTGAGGCAAAAAAGCGAATTGCGGATATATCCCGTGTGCTTTTGCTTAATATGGACGTTCCCGAGCATCTTGAGCTTAAGAAAAGATTCAAGAAGCAGGCGCTGTTGTTCAGTACCGTTGATGAAAGCGCGGATTATTACGGTTATCATGTCAGAACCAAGGGGCAGTATACAAGCTTCTATGTGAAGTGCCGTAGCTTCAATTGTGAGTTTACAATGCCAATGAAGGGCGATTTCAACGTATCAAACGCAATAGCCGCAATTGCCGCGGCGGATATCAAGGGTATTCCCGTACATATAATTCAGCGAGGTCTTGCAAAAGCCCATGTTGAAGGAAGAATGGATTGGGTGTCATCCTTTGATGAAAAAATAAATGCGGTAATAGATTTTGCCCATAATAAGCTGAGCTTTGAAACACTGTTTGACTATCTGAAAAAGGAATATCCCGAAAAAGACCTTGTTGTTGTTTTCGGTTGCTCAGGGGAAAAATCATACGATCGCCGTAAGGTGCTTCCCGAGATTTCGGCAAAATACTGCCGTCATATGTATATAACCACAATGAACTCGGGTCCCGAGCCTTTTGAAAAGATCGTAGCAGAAATCGTGGAAAATATTCCAAAGGGTGCGGAATATACCGTGATCAAGGACAGAGTAAGTGCTATATACGATGCCCTTGACAAATTTGGAGAAAGCTCCATCGTGGTAATTGCAGGCAGAGGAAGAAAAAAGACCCACAGAACCGAAAACGGCTATGAGCCTTATATGTCGGACTATGATTGCGCCCGTCAGTACGTAGCGGAATATAATGAGAAAAATCAAAAATAAAAAAAGAAGCTTCAAAAAGGCTTCTTCTCATAAGGATGTTTGATTTTTCCTTGTAGGGACCGGCGTCCTCGACGGTCCAAAAAGGCATAATTGCGACGCAGAAAGCAAAGATTACCCCCAACAGATTTTAAGTCTGTCGGGGTCATTTTTTAGTTGTTTATCAATTTATCTACCCATTCTTGAGTTAAAACATATTCTATATCGTCGATTATGATTGAATATGCTTTGTCATCAAATGACATCACTTGCAAAGG
>SVUF01000051.1 GCA_015063395.1 Oscillospiraceae bacterium | reverse complement strand
TAACTTCTCCTGCAGGACCGAAGAATCCGTTTCTTCTCATGATGTCTGTACCGCTGGCATTAAGACGCTTTACAGGTGAGTAGTCACTTGTTCCCGCCTTAGTTGCAGACTGCTGTGCAGATTCATATTCCTCTGTAAACTGGATTGTTACATAAATGAATCCCTTATCGTCAATTGTAATATTGTTATAAGGGGTAGGAACTGTGTCTTCAAGCTGAGCTCTCTGCTCTGCTGTCATGAACTTTCTCCAAAGTGTCTGAAGTGCAGAAGCAACTACCTTCTGCGCACCGATAAAGGTTGCAAATGATCCGTTTGCGTTAAGAGAAATGATACCTTCTGTTGCTGTTGATGATACAACGTAGATACGCTTTGAGTCGTCAACGGAAAGAGCAACAGGTGTGTAATAAGATCCTTCCTCAAATACATCTGACTGAGGAGCTCCATACTCGCGGAGATACTTGCCCTCGTAGTCAAAAACTACAATTCTTTCGTTGCCTGTGTCCGCTACGTAGATCTCTCCGTCGTTACAAACATAAAGACCTCTTGCTCCTGCGATGGAGTCTGCATTACCGTGTACGTTTGTAAAGTTCTTGATGATGTAATCAAGCTTCCAATACTTTGTCAGTACAACGATTCTGTTGTTGTCGGGGTCTGCGATGTAGACCTTTCCGTTATTGTCAACAACAATGTCGGTGGGGTTTGAAAGAGCTGTGTCTCCAAGCCCCATGTCTTTGCTTGTAACCTGTCTATATGCTGTATAAATCTCAGGTGATGTCTGAGGCTGACCGTCTATACTATATGTATAGGTTCCGGAAGCCGACGAAATGATTCCGCCGAAAAGTATCATCATAACCAAGACAAAGGCGGATATTCTATATGATTTTTTCATGTTTTCTCCTCCTTAATCCTTCATACCTGATGTAGACATGGTTTCGATAATGTTACTCTGTGTGATAAGGAATACGATTACAGGTACCAGCATCATTACAACTCCCGACGCAGCGCCCGCTCCTGAACGTACGATACCACCTGCAAGGATCTGGTTGATAGCGTAGTTGAAGGTCTTGAGCTGCTCTGAGTAGATATAGATGGTTGAACCGTAGTTCCAAAGTGACTGGAAGGAATATACGATAAGTGTAAGCCAAGCAGGCTTAACCATGGGCATCGCGATCTTCAAGAAGATCATGAATTCCTTTGCTCCGTCAAGTCTTGCGGATTCAAGTACCGCATCGGATACTGTTGTATCCATAAAGTTCTTCATAAGGTAAAGACCAAGTGTTGAACCCCATGAAGGAATGATCATTGCCCAGTATGTATCTACCATGCCGAGAGTGGACATGATGATAAAGGATGCGATGGCTCCAACTGTTGAATGGAACATAAGTGAATATACAACCAGCTGGAACATTACCTGTCTGCCGGGGAAACGCATCTTTGCAAATACGTAAGCTGCAAGTGAACCAAAAATAAGGTTACCGCCCGTACCTGCAACAGTGATGAGCACTGTGTTGAAGATGTATCTTGAGAAAGGAACCCAAGATGTATTCATAAGTCTGAAAAGGTCTGCATAGTTTTTCAGAGTGGGGTTATAAACGAGGAATCTTGGCGGGAATCTGAGAAGCTCGTCAAGGGGCTTCAAAGACTGAACGATTGCGTAAAACATGGGAAGGAACATGAATGCTCCAAGTAACACCAGAAATACGGTCATTCCCGCGTCGCCGCCTGCCGATCTGTTAAGCACGACAGTATGCTTTCTTGTTCTTAATTTTTTCATGACTGTCCCACCTTCGAAATCATCTTTCTAACGCCCCAGTTGGATACGATCATGATCACGAACAATACTGTTGCGATGGCTGACGCATAACCTGTTTCAAATCTCTGTCCGCCGTAGTCGTCCAGATGGTGCGTAATTGTGTGTCCTGCGTAGTCGGTTGAGGGGAATCCGCAAAGTGCTGTAACGATACCGCCGAAACCGAATGAACCTGTGATTGTAAGAATCGCTGCAAAGAGAAGCTGATTCTTCATGTAAGGAAGTGTGATATACCAGAGCTCCTGCCAACGGTTCTTGATGCCGTCAACCGCTCCTGCCTCGTAAAGGCTCTTATCAACAACCTGAAGACCTGCGATAAATGAAAGGAATCCTGTACCAAGTGATGTCCACAATGCAACTACGCAGCAAAGAGGCATAATGTAGTCTGCGTTGTTGAACCACTGAATCGGGCTTGTGATAAATCCAAGCTCAAGAAGAAGACCGTTTACGTAACCGTAAGAGTCACCTGAGAAGAAAATACCCCAAATTGTATAAATGGATCCTGAAATTGAAGGTGCGTAGAATATAAGGGTTACGATCGCTCTTATCTTGGGAGGAAGCTCGTTGATGAACCATGCAACCAAGAATGAGAGTATGTATGAACCGGGACCGGTTACAACCGCAAATATCAATGTGTTCTGTACTGCAATGATGAATATATCGTCGTTGAGGAACAGTCTTATGTAGTTATCCGCTCCGATCCAAATAGGAGCTTCAAGCATATTAAATGATGTAAAGCTGAGAATAATTGAAAGTACAACCGGCAAAACCGTGAACATCAAAAAGATTAAATAGAAAGGAGCCACCATAACGTAAGCGATCCAGTTTCGTTTCATCTCTCTGAGCATCCATGCGAATTTAGACATTTCCTTACGGGAAACGGCTTTTTTCTTCGGTGCCTTAGCTGTTGCTACTGTTTTTTCTGACACTTAAAATCCTCTCCTTATTTCAAATTTGTTTTTGTTTTTCAGCTTTCCGTCTTTGGTTTTGACGGAAAGCTTCATATTTATTATATATATACTATATAACAATTTTTAGGATGCGCTATATGACACTTCCATCGTAGCAAGGCCGAACTCCTTACGCTTACGAGTAAGCTCACTGTTGATGTCTACTACATACTCGAGAAGTGCATCAACAGGGTCAGCGTTGTTATTGTAAACATCAAGGAATGAGAAGTTTACATAACGTGAGATGATGTATCCGCCGGGATACTCTCTTACCGCTGCAAGACTTTCGTACTGAGCCTCAAGGTTGTTCATCTCGCTTGTTGTCCAAGGAAGGCTCTTGAGTGCCGCAATGTTTGCTGTGGGGTGCTTGGATACTGTTCCGAGAACGGCTGTAAGCTCACTTGCATATGATGACTGTGTTGTTTCGCTTACGAACCACTTCATGAATACCCAAGATTCATCTGTCTTATCATCATCTGTCTTTTCGCCGTTTTCATTAACGTCAACTGCGTCCTTCAGCATGATAAGAGCTGATGTTCCTGAAATTGATGTGTTGTCAATATCAACCATCTTGCCCTCTTCATCATATACGGGCATACCGGGAATTTCAACAAACTCCCAAAGACCCTTGATCTCTGTTGCATATACAGAAAGCTCTGTATATGTTGTATAGCCTACGATTCCCAGCGGGATCTCACCTGTACGGAATCTTGAAGAGAACGCATAGGAGATGGGGAATCTGTACTGCTGGAAGTAGCTGCAGAGATTTTCAAATGCTGAAAGAGCTACGTTAGAGTTGATGTTGATTGTCTGTCCGCCATTTGCGTACAGGTCACCGCCCATCTGATAAAGGAAAAGCTTAAGTCCTTCAAGAGATGTGGGCATTGCGATCTCCATGTGGTTTGACATGAGAACGCCGATTACGGATTCGAGGTCGTCCCATGTTTCAGGAGGATCGATTCCGAGCTGTGCGAATACGTCCGCACGGTAGAACATCATGTAGAAGGACTGCTCTGTGGGTACGCCCCAATATGAGTACTTTCTCATGTAGTTCTTGTTGATTACGCCCTTGTCGTCAACAACATAGTTGCCGTTTTCGTTTGCAACGATCTCAAGCTTCTTGTCGTCGTCTTCTTCAAGTGCATCGTACTGAGCCTTTGTAAACTCATAATATACCTGATACTTGCTCTTTTCTGCTTCGTCAAGAGCATCGTACTGTTCAACTGTAATTACCTCATCAAGCTCAAGAGGAATCCACGCTGCTTCTGAGAACCAGTTGTACATGTTGTCTTCGTCATTCATTACGAAATCTGTAAGCTCAACAAGCGCGCTACGGATCGCCCAGTTGATTACGTCTCCGCTTCCGTGTCCTACTGATACGTCAGGTCCAACACCTGCAAGTACTGAAGGAAGAAGTGATCCGCCGGCAACAAGCTTAAGCTCTACGCCGATACCTGACTTGGGAGTAAATTCGTTGTTTACAAGGTTTCTGATGATCTGTGTCTGGTCACGTGCTGTTGATACCCAAACCTCGATGGAGTCGGAGTCTGTCTTGGAAAGCTGTCCAAGTGTATCGTAGTCATGAGTAAATGATGCCCAGAACATCTTGAACTCAAATACCATTGTCTGCCAGAAGTTAGGTGTTGCCTGAGGAGCATCGTCTGCCACTGCATCACCTGAGTCAATTGCGAAATAGTCAAGCTCGAGAGGAGACTCACGTGAGTCGTTGATCCATGTACCGAGAGTACCAAGGTAACCCTTGAGGGTTGCAAGGTTCTTTGCGATCTCTGTTTCGTCCCTACCCATCTTCTCAAGAAGTGTAGCAACTGTACGGAGTGTTGTGATCTGTGAACCAACGTCCTCTGTAAGAGCTGTAAGCTCATCTATAAGCTGTGTAAGTATTACTGACTGGTTATAAAGCTCGTCAACCGCTTCGGGGATTCTGCGGTAGAAGCCGTATGATGTATTTTCGTCGGGTGTGTTACCGCAGATCATCAGGATCTTGATGTATGCTGCGTTTACTGCATCAAGTGACTCGTCTACTCGACGGATAATATCAGAGATCTCACCGAGGTTAGCTTCAAACTCAAGTAAGTTTTCGCCTTTCTCGAGATATACCATGAATCCGTCTGCGTATTCTTTGTTGGAGTTCTTGATATAGCCTGTCTGCCAATCGTCTGCGTAACGGAACTGGAGATAGCTTGCTTCATAGAAAGGTATGGAAGCATATTCTTCACCGGGAAGCTGAACGCGAAGCTTTCTTGATACGAAAGAACCTTCAAGTGTGTTCTGGTTGTATCTCATCACGATCTTGTAGAAGCCGCTTTCGGGAACCTCTACCTTATATCTTACCCACTGTCCTACAATGTTCCATCTCTTGTCATCAGTACCGCCTCCAATTGTGTTCAGTGCCTGAAGTGCAGGATCCTGAGGAGATGTGATACATGATGTTCTGTCGTTGGTTGCATAAATTGTCGCTTCAGAGGTTGCCTCTGTAAACTCTGCTTCATAAACTATGGGAGACTCAAGGTTGACGATCTGTGCGCCCTTTCCTTCATAATACTTTACGTATTCCTCATAGCTCATTTCGGGCTCGTAGGGAACAAGCTCGATTGAAGCTACCGACATGGACTCTCTCTGTGAATAAAGCTGAATGGTGTGCTCGCCTGCCGAGAAATAATACTCAAGGGGCTGTACGTAATATCCTGTAGGATCTGAGAAGTACGCCTCTCTCCATGTAGGCTTGAGAACTGATCCGGGGCGGATCTCGTTTCCGTTGATGTCGGGCTGGAATGCATATGAACCTGTTTTGTCTGTGTGGTTCATTGTGGGAATTCCGCCGCCCTGTTCTGCGATCCATGCTTCGATCTCGGCTACTGTCTTATAGTCACAAACGTAGGTTTTTGTGAATGAAAGATAGGTGGATTCATAAAAAGGAATTTCTCCGTCGAGATAGAATGAACGCTCGATTGATGTTTTTTTGCTATCCTTTGAAGTTTCGGAATAATAAACAATCCTGATGGTGTATTTTCCTTCCGATCCTTCGGGAATTGTAAGTTTCCAGCCAACGGTTCCTGTTGCGGGAAGGTAAATGGCATCTCTGCCGCCCTTATAATTTTCATAGGTTCCGTCCTTGGAGTAAACCTCAACTCCTTCGGCATTTGTAAGCCCTTTGTCGTAGTTCAGAACATCAAGAGAAATCACGGAAGAACCTGTCTTTTCGTTTGCATATTTCTCTGAATACTGTTCATACGTCGCCGCACTTATGACATCCGAAAGATTGCCCGCGCCGCTAATCGACGAAGATGCTTTGTCGTCGTCAGCAAATGACACGATACTGGCACTGCCGAACACTGTAAGTGCCGCCAACAATGCCGATACAAATCTTGTACATTTAGACTTGCCCATTATAATAACCTCCTGAGGCAAATTTGGTTGATAACGAAAGAAGCTGTTCAAGTCTTACGGTTGCATGTAAAATGGTTCCGCGCCGTCGGCGGCTTCTTCTACCTGCAGCCTCCCCAAAAAACTTGTTTACTTCCGACCTTTCGGTTCTTCAAAGTGTCCAAAAGTATCTTCCGGAAACACTTCTACATCGTTTTACTTGCATATCTTATCATATTTATTTTTAAAAGTCAAGAGACCCCAAGGCCACTTTTTTCTCTCTTTGCGGGACTTTCGGCATCGTTTTTTGCATTCGATCTTCCAATAAATGCCATAAAGCTTACACGTGCCCGTGCGTTTCGTGGTTTGGTCAACTTTAAAAGTTCTAAAAAAGCAAATGGTGTTTACTTACATTTCCCTATTTTTAGGGTCTTTTTTGTTCATAATGTATTATTATGTAAATTTGGTTTACTCGTTTACAGGATTTGACAAAAATATACCATTATTTTTTCATTGTGCAAATTGCACAATTTTCGTGTCTATTTTTTTACACATGTACAATTTAAACAATTTTTCATTTTTTGTTCAAAAAATTCATTTTTTCACCATCTGACATCACCTTTCAAACACACAACCATCACCAAGCCCTCACAATCTTCACACCCCGTCACTAAATTTCACCCTTTCTCGCTCTTGCAAAGTCATGCCGCTTTCCGACGCTTTTTAATTTATGAACACAAAACCAAGTGTCATCTCCGCCCCGCTCGCTCTTACCGTCAAACTTTTCAAACAGCCTTACTAATATTTTCCTCACTACTTCCTTATCATTTTTCTCCGGATCCTTACCGCCACGAATTGTTTACAATAATTAATAAATAAAAGGTAGAAAAAAGGTTTACAAAATCAAAAAAATGTGATATATTTAGTATGAGATTTTGTAATCTCAAATAATTCAGCATTTACGGAGACTGCATTTAATGAACAACACCCAAAATAATATAAATCAGCAAAGCACAGCTTCTTACACTGATCCACGTGTTCCAAAACCCTCCCTGTTTTTGCATTTAATCATCACTTCACTTATGATGATTTTTGGAACTCTGACTCCTTTTCCCTTTAACATTTTTCTTTTGCTTGCCATCTCAACAACCTGCGCCAAGACATTTTCGGTAAAGCTTTCCTTTTTTTCCTTTTTATCCGTAATTCCTGTTATCGTTCTTGGATTTTTCACAGGCTTTACTTCAAGTGTCATTGTTCTCACCTCATTCTTTTGCGGATTTATGATGTATCTGCCCTTAAAAAAAGGAAGAGGCAAAACTTCGTCAGTAATTTGCTCATCAGCCTTCATCTGCTTTGTGTTGACTGCTCTTTTATTTGTTTACACATATAAAAATTACGGCGGAATCGGAGCTGATGAATTCAAGGAGCTTGTGGAGCATATCCGTACATGGTTTGAGGACTCTGTAAACTCTTATATGGAGCTTACCGTAGAACAACTCAACAATATGCCCGACTCACCCATCAAGGAGATTTCAATTGACCGCTACCGTCAGATCAAATCTGTTTTTGAGGACACAGACATGATCATTGACATGTTCCTTTACATTTTGCCCGGCATTGTAATTTTTGCAGCGAACATTTACTCATATATCGCTTCAACAATGTATTATCTTTCCATTCGCGAGGGCTCGGGACACGTCGTTTTCTCAACTCCCGACCGTTTACACATTACAGTATCCGTCGTTGGAACAATAATTTTCGATGTTGGTTTTTTCCTTTTTGCCATTGGCTCATTTTTATCCACAACCCTTGGCGTTTTGGGGCTGAACTTTGTACTGATATACCTCCCCGCCCTGTTTTTGACGGGTCTTAAATCCATTTTAAACCCACAGATCAGAAAACAGAACAAATTTTTGATCATCGGCGTAATCATCACCCTCTTTTTCAATCCCATTTTTGCCTTTCTTCTTGTGGGATTCATCGGAGCAAACACCGTAATTTCAAATTTCATGTTGAATTTTATGAAAAACCACTTTTTTGACGAAGACAATAAATAACAACAAACAATCAAGGAGAGATTACCATGAAAAAAATCGAAAGGCTTTTTAAAAAGCTTACGGATACCATCGGAGCCTTTGGTTTCATTTCCTTTGTGTCCGCAATTGCCTGCATTCTTGCCACAATCCTCATTGTAAATCTTAATTATTCTCCCGCCAAAGCAGGATATATGATGGCGTTTATTTATCTTTGCATAAACCTTCTCGGTCTTGCCGTTATTGTCTTTCTGCAGGATAAATATGACTCCTCGGAGGAATACAACAGCCTTACCGTTGATATTCTTTCAAAGATCGATTTTCCCATAATCATCTGTAAGTCCGACGGAAGCATATTCTGGTCAAACAAATCCTTCCAGAACGCCTCTGACAGAACCAATTCCGAGCTTAGAGCATCGTCTCTTGACACTGTCATTTCATATCAGCCCGAGGTTATTCTCAATGCGGACAAATATCCCAACGGCGTTGACGGCACCATCGGGGATCATAAATACAAGGTAAAGGGCTTCAAGACCTCCACTGACAGCATCGTTCTTTTGTGGTACGACCGCTCCGAAGTCAATGAGCTTGTTGAAAGACTTTCCTCTGAAAGAACCCTTGTTGCAAGTATTACAATCGACAATCTTTCCGACCTGCTTCAGTTCACCGAGGGTAACTACAGAGAGGTTCTTTCCAAGGTTGACAGCATTTTAAACGAATGGGCTGCCTCCGTGGGCGGTTTTATCAAGGAATATCAAAGAGAAAGATATATTTTTCTTTTCCACGCAAAATACCTTGAGGATTTTATCAGCAATAAGTTTGACATTCTTGAGAAGATACGTACCATTACCATCGGTGACAGCAAAACACCCGTTACAATTTCAATGGGAATTTCCGACCCATCGGGGTCCCTTGAGGACAGACTTCGCTCTGCTTCCGCATATCTTGACACAGCCCTTCAGCGAGGCGGCGACCAGGTGGTTGTCAAGGTCGAGGACACCGTGACCTTCTACGGCGGTATTACCAAAACAGTACAAAAGCGTACCAAGATCCGCGCAAGAGTTATTGCCGATCAGCTCAAATCCCTTATTTCCTCCTCGGGAAATGTACTTATTATGGGACATAAAAACGCCGATTACGACTGCTTTGGCGCTTGTATTGCCGTTTCAAAAATCGCGCGGCTGTGTAAGATCCCCGCAAAGATCGTAATCAATGAAACAGACCCCAACCTCAAAAAATGTCTTGAAAAGGCAAAAGCCATGGAGGACTACCGCGATATTTTCATTGATAAGGTCTCAGCTCAGGATATGATCAGATCTGACACCCTGCTTATTATCGTTGACGTAAACAACCGATATCAGTTCGAAGCCGTTGAGCTTTTTGAAAACTCACATAAAATCGTTTTCCTTGACCATCACCGACTTGCCTCAAGCCTTGATGACTACCCCGAGGTACTTCTCAAATACATCGACCCCTCCGCTTCCTCCACATGTGAGCTTCTCACAGAGTTCATTGAGCATCTTTTCATAGACACAGACAATCCTCTTTCAAAGGACGAAGCTGAGCTTATTTATGCGGGAATTGCCCTTGACACCAAAAAATTTACAGTAAACGCCGGTACAAAAACATTCTCTGCGGCAATGTACCTCCGCGGCTGCGAGGCGGACCCCATGAATGTAAACAAGGAGCTTTTTGCAACGGACATCACAGAGCTTTCCGTAGTATCGGGATTTGAAAACAATATAATCGTTTACCGCGACATCACCGTAATTTCCGTCAACGGAAGCGAGGAGCTTACCCCCGATGACGACAAATATGCGGCAATCGCTGCCGATAAGCTTTTGACCCTTGATGGCGTCAGCGCCTCCTTTACCCTTTGCAACATCGGAGGCAAGGTTCGTATCAAGGCAAGATCCAACGGCGACCTCAATGTTCAGCTGGTGCTTGAACAGCTTGGCGGCGGCGGTCACTTTGACCAAGCGGCAACCGTTCTCGGAGGAACGGAAATTGAGGACGCTTGCAATATGCTGAAGGAAGCAATTGACAATGTCATCAACATGAAAAAACACTGATCAACTATACCAATTATTACGAAGGAGATAAATATTATGAAAGTAATTCTTACACAGGACGTAAAGTCACAGGGAAAAAAAGGCGACCTTATTACTGTCAGCGACGGCTATGCAGTAAACTACCTTTTCCCCAAAAAGCTTGCAATTGAAGCAGATGCCGCAGCTATAAATGACCTTAAAAACAAGGAAGCTGCAAAAAAATTCAAGATTGAGGAGCAGACAAAGGAAGCAAAGGCTCTTGCAGAGAAGCTTTCTTCCATAAAGCTTGAGATCCTTTCCCCCGCAAGTGCGGACGGACGCATGTATGGATCCGTTACAAACAAGGATATTGCCGATGCCCTTGAAAAACAGCACGGAATTGTAATTGACAAAAAGAAGATCGAGCTTTCCGCTCCCATTAAGTCATTTGGTGATTACACTGCAACTGCTAAGCTTTATACAAATGTTGCAGGAAAAATTGCAATCAGCGTAAACAAGCAGAACTAATAAACTCGAAGGACATATATAAATATGAAGGAAATTATACTTTGTAAATACGGCGAGATCGTTCTCAAGGGTCTTAACCGCGGATTTTTTGAAAACATGCTGATCTCCGACCTAAAGAAAAGGGTCGCTCCCTACGGCAATTTTTCCGTTACACATGCGCAGAGTACTGCATATATTGAGCCCCTTGACGACGAGGCGGACATCGACGGTGCAATTGAAACTGCGAAAAAGGTGTTCGGATTTGTCAGCATTATTCGTGCCGCAGTTGCCAAAAAGGAGCTTGAGGACATCATGAGAGTCGCCGCAGACTACATTCCCCAATTTCTCGCAGGTGCAAGATCATTCAGAGCCGAAGCAAAACGGGCAGACAAAAACTTCCCCATGAAAAGCCCCGAGCTTGCGGCAAATGTTGGCGGCGCCATTCTGTCGGTGATGCCCAAGATCAAGGTGGACCTCAACAAGCCCGATGTAACTGTCAGAGTTGAGATCCGTGAAAACGGCGCATATATCCACGCAGGCGGTGAAAAGGGAGCGGGCGGTATCCCCGTTGGCTCTGCAGGTAAGGCAATGCTCCTTCTTTCAGGAGGAATTGACAGCCCCGTTGCAGGTTATATGATGGCTAAACGCGGCGCGGCAATTGAAGCCGTACACTTTGAATCCTTCCCCTACACAAGCGAAAGAGCCAAGGAAAAGGTTCTGGAGCTTGCAAAGGAGGTTACTGAATACAGCGGAAAAATGAAGGTCAATGTTATTTCTCTCACAAAGATCCAAGAAACTCTTGTGAGAACCTGCGACGAGGAATATTTCACCCTGCTTCTGCGAAGATTTATGATGCGTCTTTCCGAGCGTGTGGCAAGACGTAACGGCGCTATGGCACTGATCACGGGAGAAAGCCTTGGACAAGTGGCAAGCCAGACCATGCAGGCTCTCGGCGTTACTGACAACGCCGTAAACCTTCCCGTATTCCGTCCCTGCATTGGCATGGACAAGGAGGAGATCATCGAAATTGCCCGTAAGATCGGCACGTTCGACACCTCCATCCTTCCTTTTGAGGACTGCTGTACCGTATTCACCCCCAAGCACCCCAAAACAAGACCCGATCTTGAAAAGGTGCTTGAACAGGAAAAACGCCTCAATATCGAGGAGCTTGAAGAAGAAGCATTTGCAACACTTGACACCATCGTGGTTTGCGCATATTAATCAACATCGGCGGCTTTTTGACCTACATCAAAAGCCGCCTTTTACTATTTTACAGGAATAAACATATGAAAATCAAAACAATAATACCCATAATTTTCCTATTATTTACCCTAACTGCGCTATGCTCATGCAATAGAGAAAACATAGATCAACCTTCGAGCCCTGCCCCCGAGGGTTCAATCACATGCTGTGATGCCGATATTACGGATTTTGTAATAGTTTTGCCCACAAACCACACTGCAGTGGAGGAAAACATCGCATATTTTTTGAAAAATCATCTTTACAAAAGCTTCGGATATAGCCTTGACATTGTCAGTGACGAAGATGAGCATCAATATGAAATTCTAATAGGCGATACCCCGGGCTCAGAATCCATCAAAGAGGCAGGAAAATACTCAGTTATTATAAAAAACGGCAAGCTTCAGCTTTTTGCATCGGATCCGCGGGGATATGAGGGGCTTTATGACTATATCAAAAACGAGCTTTTCAACAAGGAGGCAAAATTGCCAATAGCCCTGGAATGCGGCATACGTATTTCACGCAAAACAGAAGGGTCAATGGAAAACGGTACTCTGCTTTCCAATACTGCTTACGGCAATATCAGAGTTGCATATTACAATGTTTACAGCGGAAGCAACAATTCCGCAACTCCCGATGTGCGACAGCCCTTTCAAAAAGAAATAATTCGCACCTACGATCCCAATGTTATAGGATTTCAGGAATTCAGCGGAAAATATCACGATGATTTTGCTCCCATGCTGGAGGATCTCGGATATACTATGATAAAAACAAGCCGAGGACGCTCCAACTGTACACCGATATTTTACAAGTCCGACAAATTAGAGCTTATAGACTCCGGACATTATCTGTATAAGGACACGGGAGATTACTCCAAAAGCATTTCATGGGGTGTGTTTCGGGAAATTAACACCCAAAAGGTCTTTGCGTTTTTTAACACACACTTTATGTTCCGCCGAGAAGGTGTGGACGCAAATGAAATACGTATCTCCAACGCTACGGAAGCCCTTGGCGAGTTTATAAAAGTCCAAAATGAATATCCTGATATACCAATGCTTCTGGGCGGAGATTTCAATTGCAGAATATCAAGCGATCCACATAATGTGTTGACAAACGGCGGACTTTTGTCCGCTTGGGAGCTTGCGGAAAATAAAAATAACAGCAAAGGCCATCATATGTTCTCAACCTATGACAAGGAGCTTCGCATTTTTACAAAATGGAGTGATATCACCACTCCATATTCTACGGCAATCGACCACGCCTACGTCAGCAAGACCACAAAGGTCAAAACCTTTTCCACCGTCATCAGCTACTATACACTTTGGTGCTCGGATCACATGCCGCTTATGGTGGAAATTGATTTATAATCTTCACGTTTATATAATATAACAGTGTCAGATCTATATATTTTATAAACCAAGCCCCTGCATCCTCTCGGCAAGGAAAACTATAAGCTTTATTTTTCAAGCCTAAATAAAAAAACACATCATTCAAGGGCGTGTAAAATTAGCGGAGAAATCACAAAACATTTACCTAACACACGGTAGGGGCGAACTGTGTTCGCCCGCGGGCGTTCACAGAACGCCCCTACGGATAAGCAAAAATTGATACGCAGAAATCAAAGAGAT
>SVUF01000050.1 GCA_015063395.1 Oscillospiraceae bacterium | reverse complement strand
AACGGGAGTTGCGGCGGCGTGGATACTGCGCCATCCTGCAAAGATGCAGCTTATTGCAGGCACAATGAATCCCGAGCATCTTGAGGAAATATGTAAAGCCTCCGATGTAACCCTGACACGCAGTGAGTGGTATCAAATCTATTGTTCCGCAGGTCATTGTTTGCCGTAATTTCTAAAAGGATTTACCGTTAAAGAAAGGACCTTCCATGAAATATCCCATTAAAAAAGAGTTTTTTCCCTTTAACTTGATAGCTCCTCCCATACAAATAATACGAGGCATTAAAGCTTGAAAATCAGCTCTGTTTTCCCCTGTATGCCGCATCCCGTGAAATAGTGAAGAAATATCGCCCCTACCTTGACGCACTTGGCATAACTTATACACAGTATATTACAATGATGGTAATGTGGGAACAAAAACAGATCACTGTAAAAGCTCTTGGCGAAAGGCTGTTTCTTGATTCGGGAACATTGACACCGGTTCTCAAAAGTCTTGAGGCAAAGGGATATATAATATTGAATGATTAAAAAAGGAAATTGATTTTGTTTCGATTTCCGATAAAAAATGGCTGTAAAAAACTCTGTATGAGTTTTTTACAGCCATTTTTACTTTGAACAAAATAAGGTATCTGAAAGAAATGGAGTGAAATTAAACCATAAATTCAGTTCTTTTTATAATGTGATTTTGATATACAATGTTAAGCTCGTTGAAATATCCGCTCCATCCCCAAACTCTTACGATCAGGTTTTTATGATTTTCAGGGTGTTTTTGAGCATCAAGAAGCACTTCACGGTTGATCGCGTTGAGCTGCAGCTGATGTCCGCCAAGAGAAATGTAGGTTTTTACAAGAGAAGCGACCTTTTTTATACCGTCCTCGTTTCTGAAGGTGTTGTCATGGATCTCCATAGTGAGTGGACCACCGTTTATAACCTTTGTCAAATCATGCTTTGAAAAGGACTGGATGCAGGAAAGCGGTCCCTTCAGCTTTGTAATGGTTGAAGGGGAATAGCTCGAACCAAAGGTATCGCCTTTCCGCCTGCCGTCGGCAGTTGCACCGACAAGTGCGGCACATCTTACATATTCCATTGCACTTCCTGTTCCTGCACGGAGAATGCCTCCGAGATGGTTTTTATATCTTGAAAATACATCTGCAAAAATATCAATGATAAATCCTGCAAAGACATCAACATAGTCGTCATTGTTACCCATTTTAGGGCAAGAGAGTAAATAATTACGCAGGGAACTATTGTCTTTAAAATCCCCGTTGATCGCAGAAATAAGCTCTTGCTTTGTACAGAATTTATCTTCAAATACTGATTTTTTTACTGCGGCGATAATATCAGCGGCAGTTGAAATACCAACGCCGTGAGCTCCGTAATTGTTGTATACTCCGCCACCCTCGGAAACATCAAGTCCCCGTTCAATGCAATCGTCAATAAAAACAGAAAGATAAGGGGTAGCTTTTTCTCGGTTCTTGATCATTTCTTCGGCAATAGATGTACATTCCGCTTCAATATATTTTTTAACTTCCTTTAAAAACTCATCAAAGTTTTCGCAGTACAAAAGACGTTCATTGGTGGCAAGCTCTATGGCTTTAGGAAAATTAACTCTGTGGATATTTGGGATATCAAAGCCCTTTCCGGGTATAATGAATTCCCAACAGGCGGCAACTGTGTATTCATGAGCATCTATAGGATCATATCCATGCTTGATAAGTCCGGGAATAACGATATCATCGTTACAGTATTGAGGAAATCCAAGTCCTTTTTTTGTAAGTCTTGTCGCAAACTCAAACCTTTCAAGAGGTGTATTTTTATCAACACGGAGGTTGATCTTGGGGTCGATCAGTTCAAGCTCCATAGCAGCCTTAAGGCACATATGGGAAAGAATACTGTATCTGTCATTACCGTTGATATCTCTCCCGCCAAGAACCATGCTCATTCCGTTGTCGCCCTGCTGAGCCCCATAATAAATATCTGAGTCAAGGTTGATATTTATAAAAAAATCCTCGAGAATTTCAAAAAGAGAGTCTTCGCTTACTCCGCGTTCAAGATCTGCCATGAAGTATTTGAGCATGTATTTGTCAAATCCTCCAAGAGTTATGTGTATATTTCTGTTGCAACGAATCGTAAACTGAATGAATTTTACAAATATACACGCTTGATGAAAGGTGGTTGCAGGTTTATGAGGAACTTGGCAAAGGGCATCATATAAGATCTTGTTGTCTTTTTCAAGGGCGTGGTCACGGTATTTGTCGGCAAGGTCAAGGCAATCCGAAATACTTTCTTTCATTGATAAATAAAACTTGCGTTTTTTATTTTCCGTGCAATCTTTAAGTTTAGTATTAATTCTGTCAAGAATTGCGTCCATACCCACACCAAGAGCATATTCATAATTCGGAGTAACGTTACCCGTTTCAAGGGCATAGCATTTATCCTTTATATATCCTACAGGGGTTTCGTATACCGTGCGGTTAAAGCCGAAGATGTCACCCTCATAAAGCAGGGGCTCTTCGTTTTGGAGCATATGCTTTAAAAGATAAGTTTGCATATCCATCTCACAAACGCCCTCATCCCAACGGATGATCTTTTCATTAAGGGGGCGTCGGAGCTTTTTATATTCTCCTTTTTTTAAAAAATCAAGCTTATTTTTGATGTTATCTGTCATAACAAACTCCTCCTTACAAAATTTTAGTTTCAATACCGTATTTTAAAAAGATATCATTTCTTATTTTTACTGATCGTTCTGTGTCGAAACTGGGGGTGTATTTTCGGTTTACAAGAGCGTATTTTGCTCCTGCAAGCTTATTGTAGGGAAGAAGCTCAATGTACCCGACACCCAATGAAGACAGTAATTTTGCAATAGCTTCAATATTTTCCTCTGTGTCGGTTACTTCTGGAATCAAGGGAGTTCTGATGATATGATCCTTGTCAGAATTAATAAGTGTGCGTAAATTTGTAAGAATATTTTTATTGGACGCACCTGTGTATTTTATATGAAGACCTTCATCTATTAATTTAATATCAAACATCACAAGATCACAGTGTTTAATAATTTCGCTAAATACTTCCGGGGGGCAGGCACCACTTGTCTGGATGGCTCTGTGAATCTTGCCTTCAAGAAGCATCAAGGTGTTAATTAAAAATTTGGGGTTTGCTGTGGGCTCTCCTCCGGAAAATGTAATGCCTCCACCTGAAGCGGACAGTATCTTGAAATTTTTCTCAAGCCTTTTGTAAAGCTCGTCGGGGGTATATTGAACAGCACAGTGTCGCAGAAGGTTGTTTGGACAATTATCAATGCTTTCTTGGGTGAAAACTGTAAATTCGTTTGAAGTGACAGCGTGCTTCAGGCAATTGCCGCAATTGGAACAGCCATTAGGAGAACGCAGAATAAAATTTTCAAAAACCTGTCCTTCGGGACTGTGGCACCACATGCATCGCAAAGGACAGCCCATCAAAAACACGGTCGTGCGAATTCCCGGGCCGTCAAATACGGAAAATTCTTCAATTGAAAAAACAAGTGCTTGATCCATAAGCTTCTCCTTGATGTATTCTACAGCGGCAAATAAAAACAGTTTACCTACTTAAGGATATAAATAGGATAAATTTTTTCCATTGCATCCGTCTTTATATTAGCATGTGTTTTTTCAATTGTCAATAGATTTATTAAAAATAGAATTTAACTTTAATAAAAAGTCTGTTTGTTGGAATTGTATACTATTTCATGGTATTTTGTCTGAAGACCAAGGGAGTTACTCCAACGTGTTCAAGAAAAACTCGGTTAAAATTTCTGATAGTACCGAAGCCGCAGGAAAGAGCAATGTCTGTGATGGGATCTTTTGATTCGGTAAGTCTGAATTTTGCATAATCAATTCGGTACTGATTTATATAATTTCTTAGATTTACACCTGTGCTGTTTCCAAAAATACGGGAAAGGTAATGAGGCTCGTATCCAAGATCCTTTGCAATGGTTTTTAGAGTGATGTCCTCCTTGAAATGATTTGTAATGTAGTCAAGCATTTGGTGAAGGATGTCGTCGTTAGTCTTTCCGCGTTCAACAAGCTCTGTTGAAGCAAGAAATTGATCGAATATTATATAAAGATAGCTTTTAATAGCGAGATTTGACCTCATCTTTTTTTCAATAAGGCATTTATAATAGAATTCGCCGATGGTAGGGTCACAGGTGAAAATGGGGTTTTTTCCAATGCGTCCGTTAAGACTTTGAACAAAAGAGCGGATATTATCGGGTGAAAAAACGTGTATCAGCACACGGGAATCTTTGGGACTTGAAAAAGAATGTATTTGATTTGAAAAAACAAGTGCCATGTCATTTTTTTTGGCGTGGTATGTTTTGCTTTCAATTGTGATATCGATTTCACCCTCAAGAACATAGGTCAACTCAAGATCTCGGTGAATATGGGGCATAAAATTAAAATTTCTGAAAATACGGATATCGTTGTTGATTCCCGTTTGGGAATTAAAGGCTTGATAAAAAAACATAATGACTCCTTTGAAATAATTGAAAAAAGTAGTATAAAACAAGAAAAGATAATTTTTTTCTACTATTATATATTTTATTTCTGTTTTTGTCAATATGTTTTTGATATAATTGAATCAAATAAATAATTATTTTATGGGAGAGAGCTATGAAATACAACAAAATGGTTTATAAACGTATTTTTTCGTTAGTATTAGTTTTTTTGATGATATTTGGAACCTTTTTAACCCTTGTTTCCTGTAATGATCCTGCATTCGGTACAACAGCACCGGGTTCAACGATTCCGGGGTCAACGATTCCGGGAACAACAGGCGAGGGAACATCGGTTGGTACTGACCCCGCAGGTACGACAAGCGTTGTCACAACCCCGACCGAGCCTGTGTTCACAGCTCCTGCGGAATTTGAGGATATTCCAATACAGGGCATTTTTGCAGAATACTATAACGGAAAAAATCAGAATACTCTTGTTCATACCGAGGTCTGTGATAATATAGGCGGCGAATATAAAAATGGGGTTGCTCCCGTTTCGGGCATGAACAGTTCAGATTATTCCATCGTGTGGAAGGGAAGGATCAAGGCGCCATATACAGGAAAGGTGAAATTCACAACTCTTGCGGATGACGGAGTTGTTTTGACCGTTGGCGCGGAGTCTGTTATAGTTGACGGCGGTCCTCATCTTGTTGAAAGCCATTCCGGTACGTTTGAGATGGAAAAGGATGCTTTCTACGATATAACTGTTGAGTATTATAACGGAGAGCTTGGCGGAAGCCTTAAGCTTAAGTGGAGTTATGGTGATGTTAATGAGGAAGTACCTGCCCAAAGCCTGTATTTGCCTAAATATCCTGTAAAGATAGATTTTGATTATAATGACAGTAGTGAAACCGTCCGAGCGATTATGCAAGGAAATCTTGAGCAGAAATATACTCTTGTACTTTGCGGACTTTCAAAAAACGGCGGTGTTGTTAATACAATAAAGGTTGATAAGCCTGAAGGTGAGACAGAGTGGAAGGCGACAATGAAAAAAACAGACGAAATCAAAAGCTTCTCAGCTTACGTAATTGACAAAGACGGAAAGAGAGTATCCCTTGTTGGAACAAGAGCCCACAAGGAAGATATACGTTTAACCATTGATCCCGCTAATAAGCAGGGTACAGTATCAGATCTTCTTTACGGAGCTTGTATGGAGGATGTAAACCACGAGCTCTACGGTGGAATTTGGTCGCAGATGATATACGGAGAGCATTTTGAGGAAGAACCTACTTCATCCTCGGACGGCTTCAAGGTGGCAGGAGGAAATTGGATATATGAAACGCAGAACGGCGAGGGTATCCTTTCAATAAAGAAAACAGGAAGCGGACCTAAGCTTATTGCCATCGATACCGTATGCACGAAGGGTAGTATTTCAGCTGACGTATATGTTGACGGCGACGGAGCAGGCTTCCTTGTTAAGACCTCCAACGCAACTGTCGGTGCAGACGCCTTTGATGGATATGAAATTTCTCTTTTCAATAATATGGTGCGTGTTGCCAAGCATGAGCATAATTATAGAAATATAAAGGATACCACTGTAAAAGCTCCGCTTCGTACTTGGGTCAATCTTAAGGTGGAGATAACTGAAAACACAATAACCGTATATGTAAACGGAGAACAGGCTTATTCATATAAGGATCCTTCTCCTATAAAATCAGGCGCATTTGGCTTCAGATCATGGAATGCATCTGCAAAATACAAAAACGTCAGGGTGAGTGTTGGTGAAAAGGAACCTGCAACTCTTCCTTTTGAAAACCTTGTCGCACTTAATAATGCTGCCGGTAACTGGCAGACAGTTGTTAAGGGTGACGTTGGAAGCACCTCATTGATCACAACGGGGGTATATGCAGGAAAGCAGGATCAAAGACTTACTTTCACGTCGGGCACGGGATCTATATCAGTTAACAATATGGGTCTTAACCGTATGGGAATGAATTTAGAGGGCGGAAAGGACTATAACGGTTATTTCTATGCGAAGTCCGAAACACTTCTTAAGGTTTATCTTGCCTTTGAAAACAAGGACGGAAGCGTCCGATATGCGGAGACGGAGGTTACGGTATCGGGAGATTACAAGAAATATTCATTTTCGCTTGTTCCAAAATCCTCGGATGATACGGGAAGATTTGTAATCGAGCTTCGCTCAGTTGGAACTCTTGATATTGGATATGTATTTCTTGAACCCGGTCAGTGGGGGCTTTATAAAGGACTCCACGTGAGACGCGACGTTGCAGAACTTTATGAAAAGCAGGGAATTTCAGTTCTTCGTTTTGGCGGTCTGATGGCAAACGTTGATGGCTGGAGATGGAAGAAAATGACGGGTGAGCCTGAAACAAGAAATATATATAAGGGCTATTGGTACGATTATTCATCCTACGGCTTTGGGATTATTGAATTTCTTGATCTTTGTGAAGCACTCGGTGTCGAAATGATACCGGACTTCTCAAGCTTTGAAAATCCCGAGGATATGTCAGACTTCGTTCATTTTGCCCTTGGTACGGATCCAAACAATGAGTGGGTAAAGCTCAGACATGAAATGGGAAGACAGGAGCCATACAATCTCAAATACATACAGGTAGGTAATGAGGATAAGATAGATGTAGCCTTTGCCAAGCGCTTTAATGCCATTGCAAATGCTGTTTGGGCGGTCAATGATTCTATCACAATGATCGTCGGAGACTTTGAGTATACACAGGTGATCACCGATCCTATGCGTGTGACAGGTGCTTCATCAAAAATAGCAACTCTTATTGGTCAAAGACAAATTCTTGAAAATGCAGTTGAAAAGGGCGGAAGAGTTTATTTTGATATTCATTTCTGGTCACAGTCGGGAACTCAGCCCGTAAACTATTTCCCTGTTGCAGTAAGCTTCTACAACGCCCTTAAGAAAATGGTACCTGAGGCGGATACAGGGCTTTGCGTGCTTGAGCTTAATGCCATGACACACGATTTTGAAAGAGCTCTTTGCAATGCAATGGCTATCAGTAATGCAGAAAGAGTTTCGGATATAATCAAGATAATGTGCTCTGCAAATGCCCTTCAGGTTGATAAACAGAACGATAACGGATGGGATCAGGGACTTATATTTATGGACAATACAGGAGCCTGGTATCAGTCACCTGCATACGTAGACCGTTTGTTCTATGATTGCCACCTTCCTAACCTTGTATCATGTACGTCAAATGAGAGTGTAAATGCTTCATTTTTTGACTATACAGCAATGGTTTCCGACGATGGAAATACGGTATCCTTGAAGATAGTAAACCGCACAGGAAACAAAATGGGTATTGGAATTGATGTTACGGGCTTTGGTAATGCAACGATGAGGTGTGTAACCTTGAAAGGAGACTTAAAGGATAAAAATACAACGGATAATAAATTTGCGATCAAGCCCAGTGATGCCGTTACGGTATCCAATGTTTTGGGCGGAGACGTTGCCGTTGTAGAGGTTGAAGGTTATTCCGTTACAACAGTGATATTCACGCTTGAAAAATAAGTCTTTGGCAGCATAACAGAAATATAAATATAACTTCTTAATGCCGGGGGGGATGATTTTTGAAAAAAGGTTTGATTTTTGATATCAAGGAATATGCCATTTTTGATGGTCCCGGTATCAGAGAAACGGTCTTTTTCAAGGGTTGTCCCCTCCGTTGCGTTTGGTGCCATAATCCTGAGGGGTTGCGCCGTGAAAGGGAATTAACTGTTGCTCGTGCATCCTGCTTAAATTGCGGGAAATGTAAAGAAGTATGTAGCAAAACGGAATGCAGCCTTTGCGGAAAATGTATTTCAGTCTGTCCAAGGTCACTTCGTAAAATATGCGGTCAGGAGATCTCAGCATTTGAGCTTGCAAAGAGGCTGCTTTCACACAGTGAGTATTATTCCTCTCTCGGCGGTGGCTTTACCTTTTCGGGCGGAGAGCCTCTTTTTCAACATGAATTTTTATTTGAAGTGCTTGATCTTTTAAATGGGGATCACCGTATTGTCGAAACGTCAGCTTATGCAAGTAATGAGGTTTTTATTGAGCTTTTAAAAAGATGTGAGATGGTGATCATGGATATAAAGCTTGTTGACAGAGATCTTCATAAAAAATATACGGGAGTTTACAACGATAGTATTATCAGCAACTATAAAATACTTGTCAAAGAATCATTTCCTCATATCATAAGAATGCCCCTGATACCGAACGTTACCGATACCCTCGAAAACACCGAGGGACTTGCCTCGCTTTTAAAAAATGATAGTTCCTTGGAGATGCTTGAATTGTTGCCATATCACATAACCGCAGGAGCAAAATATGAAAACGTCGGTATGAAATATGATCCTCCCTTTGATACGACTAAGGAAATAACAGTTCACAAGGAAATTTTTGAAAAGGAAAATATAAGGTATAGGGTATTATGACAGAGCGTATAAAAAAGTTAAAAGAATATTTTGTAGAAGAAAAAAAGCATCACTCATTACGCCGAAACGTGAAATATGACAGCGGTATAATTGATGCAATCGAAAAAGAAGCCCCTCACAGAGCGATGGCAATGCTGTTTTGTGCCGTTATTGATTCGGAAGAGCCTTTTGTTTACGAATTTGAAAGGATCCCTTTTACAAGAAGTGTAAAAAATATACCCTATGAAGCTCTTGACCCTTTTATAAGAAGAAAAAAAATACACGAGAAGGGAATAATAAACAATATATGTGTTGATTATTCACTGCTTATGTCCAAAGGCTTTGATAAAGCCATTAAAGAGCTTGAATTTGATGAAAAGAGATATTCAGCCCTTGGGGAAATAAAAAAGTGTGAATATTTATCATCGTGTATTATGGTTTTAAAGGCAATTCTCGGTTTATGCAAAAGGTACCGTGAAAAAGCAAGGGAGATTGGCAACTATCATGTATACAATATGCTGGGCAAAATTCCAAGAAATGCTCCCGAAGGCTTTGAGGAGGCTTTATGCTTTTTCAGAATAGTTCATTTTGCAATGTGGGCATCGGGGTCAAACCATAATACAGTCGGAAGATTCGATCTTTATATGAAGTCATACTACGAAAGCTCTATAAAAAAGGGAGAATTAACAAAGGAGGAAGCATTTGAGCTTCTTGAGGAATTTTTTCTCACCTTTAACAGGGACAGTGATCTGTATCCGGGGGTACAAATGGGAGATAATGGTCAGAGTCTGGTTCTTGGAGGAATAGATGAAGAGGGAAACGAGGTGTTTTCAGAGCTTTCAGAGCTTTGTTTGAGGGCAAGCTGTGAGCTTGGTGTAATAGATCCTAAAATAAATCTAAGAGTCAGCAAAAATACTTCGGAAAAGGTGTATGTTTTAGGCTCTGAGCTTACAAGAAAGGGGCTTGGATTTCCCCAGTATACCAATGATGACGTAGTTATTCCTGCGTTACTTGATTGGGGATATGAGCTTAAGGATGCAAGGAACTATGCCCTTGCCGCTTGCTGGGAGATCATCATTCCGGGCAAAGGTGCGGATATTCCAAACGTAGATGCACTTTCCTTTGCTTTGTGTTGTGAAAGAGCTATAAAAAAGAATCTTCAAAATGCCGAAACCTTCGAGGAAATTGTAGAATATACAAAAAAAGAGATCAAAGGAGAGCTTGAGAGCATAATTTCAAATACTAAAGGTATATATATTTTGCCAAATCCCTTGCTTTCATTGATGTCAAATGCCTTGTGGGAGCAAGGCGTCGATATAACGGAGGGGGCAAGATATAAAAATTTTGGCATTCACGGTGCTGGTTTGTCAACTGCTGTTGATTCTCTTGCTGCACTGAAGGAAAAGGTGTATGATAAAAAAGTGTATTCAAGAAAAGAGGTTTTATCAGCACTTGAAGCAAACTATGAGGGCTATGACGAAATGTATCACGACCTTAGATATAATTCGGCAAAGCTTGGAAATAACGATGAGTTTGTAAATGATATAGCTTCAATGCTTTTGGAACATTTTGCAAAGGTGCTGTCTAATTACAAAAATGACCGCGGAGGAATTTTCAGAGCAGGAACAGGATCTGCAATGTACTATATACTCCATGCTAAAAAGATAGGCGCAACACCTGACGGAAGAAAAGCAGGAGAGCCTCACGCGGCAAATTATTCTCCGTCCTTGTATGTTAGGTGCAAAGGTCCTGTTAGTGTTATACTTTCTTTCACATCTCCAAAGCTTTCACAGGTCTCAAACGGCGGACCACTAACGCTGGAGCTCCATTCCTCAATGTTCAGAACAAATGAAAGTCTTCTAAAAACAGCTATGCTTGTTAAAAGCTTTATTTTGAGGGGTGGTCATCAGCTGCAGCTCAACGCGATCAACCGTGAAGTGCTTCTTGATGCTCAAAAACACCCTGAAAATCATAAAAACCTGATCGTAAGGGTTTGGGGGTGGAGCGGATATTTTGTAGAGCTTGATAAGGTTTATCAGGATCATATTATTGCGCGTTGTGAATACGTTGTCCGGTAAAGCTTGAGATTTAAGAGTAAAGTACAAATTTATTCCTTTTTAATACTTAAAAACTGAATAATATAACAAATCAAGATAAAAAATGTCCAATATAATATATTATTTTTCTGTTTTTGTCCATAAAAATGTGCTAAAATGTTAATAGTATACGAAATGTATATAAATAAAAAAAGAAAGAGGTATTCAAAAATGAAAAAAATTATTTCATTGGTTCTTTGTATTGGAATGCTTATGGGTATTCTCAGTATCGCGTCTTCTGCTGAGGACACAGAGCTTGTAGCTAAGGGTTCCGAATGGAAGTACATTGCAACAGAGTTGTTGGAGGGAGAAGCTCCCGCTGCTGCTCCTGAGGGCTGGACCACAAACACAGACACTGCAACTTGGGAAACAGGAAAAGCTCCCTTTGCAGGTGCATCTTACACCAGCGATAAGGCACAGACAGTTCTTTTTAAAACGTTTAAAGCATATCTCAAGCAGACATTTACACTTGAAGATGCTTCCGATGTTTGGGCGCTCACCCTTTCTATCACTTATGACCAGGATCCCGTTATTTATATCAACGGAACAGAGGTTTGGTCAGCTCAGGCTCACTACGACAATGCATACACATCCGTAGACCTTACAAGCTTTATCCCGGCTCTTAAGGATGGAGAAAATACACTTGCAATTGAGTTCTGGAATCCTGTTGGCGGAGGCGGAGCTCTTATGGATGCAGGTCTTACTGCAGTGATCGGAACTCCTGACCCCATTGAAGGCGGTAAGGCAGCTGTCAGATCCACAGACAGCTTTGGTTCTGACGGAAACGAAAAGAAAAATCCTTGGGGAGCTATCGGTGACGTAGTTAACCTTTATGATGGTGACCAGAACACAGTTTGGGGCTGGGGCTTTGAAGAGAATATGGGTATCGTTGCAAACTTCTTTACAAAGATCAATGTAAAGACCATCAACCTTTTAACAAAGGATGAAGGATCAATGAAAGGGGACACAAGCTCTCACGGAAAGTACAAGATCGAGGCATGGGTAGACGGCGCATGGGTTGAACTTGGAACAGCTGATGCTCTTATCGAAGGGGATAAGTTGGATGTTGATGTTGAAACAGACAAGATCAAGATTACCATCACATCTTGGACAAACAACAACTGGGCATCCATTGCAGAGCTTTCTTTCGATGCAGAAGAGATCGAAGACGAACCCGTACTTCCTCCTGTAACAGGCGACGCTACAGTATTTGCTCTCGCAGTTGCAACAGTTGCAATTTTTGGAATGGCAGTTGTAGTAACAAAGAAGGTTAAAGAATAAGCATAATAAAGAATAGGCTTTGATATTCTGATATATTAATGAATATAAAATTCGGTAACCGTGAGGAGTGATTACCGTATTTATAATCATCAAATATATAAAAAATTAAATACCCTCTCAAATAAAACAGGCTTGTCGACCCTCAAAAGGGAAGACAAGCCTGTTTTATTTATTGAAAAATGTCGGACTGATATTTTTGATAATTGATTTATTCCTCATTATTTATGTTATTAATGAGTATGCTTGCGGTGAAGCGGTAGTTTTCCCATTCAAAAACAACGTCTCCGTCATATTTTTTTGCAAGATTTTTTATGCTGAGTATCCCGTATCCGTGGGAAAGCTTATTGGGCTTTGTGGTGACAAGCTTATTCACGTCAACCTTATCTGCGGTGGGGTTTTTAACGATGATCACAATTGTATCGTTTCTTACTTGTGCAAAAACCTCAATGACCTTTTCCGTATCAGTTTTGATCTTCTTCACAGCTTCAATGGCGTTATCAAGAGCGTTGCCCACAAGAACGGCAACGTCCGAATAGGATATCTTGATCTTGTGAAGATCTTTGTATTCAAGGGTGATCTTAATATTTTCAAGATCCTTGGATTTGATATCGATAATGCTTTGCACGATATTTCCGCCAAAGGATAAATTCTTCTTTGCAAGAAAGGAGTATTCCTCCAGTAGTCTTGCGTTTGCTTTATCCACGTTTCCTTTTTCTAAATCGTGGATTATACCCATAATGAAATTTTTGTGGTCGTGCTGGATCTTCATAACTCCTTCTTGGTAGGAAAGAAGCTCGGAGTATTGAGCCGACTGCTGTTCAATAATCTTATTTGCACTGTCAAGTGCCGCGCTTTTATCAATATTTTCTTGCATATGATCTATATAGTAGAACACATATATATTAGAGAAAATGAGGAAGGAATAAACAACGATGGTGAAAAACAAAAGCCCTTGATTGTCTGCCTTGATCTCAAGAAAGAAGCTGTATTGCAAAATAATAACCAAAATAGATGCCAAAGGGAACAATAAAAGCGTAAATAAATGCTTTTTGGATTTGTTTGCAATTAGTTTATGTTTTTGCACTCTAATAATAGAAAATACTATTAAATGTACTATTTTGGAAAGTATTAAACCGGTTAAATATATAAATGTGTTTTCTTTGGCAATAATCATATCCACATTGAATATAAAGCTCAAGAATCCCGCCACAATAAATTCTGCAATGGATGTGGAGGCATATCCGAAAAGATTCAAAGTGATGTAATTGTGCCATTTGAGTTTTACCAAAAGTGAGCATAATATGTTGCAGGCAAAAAGTAAAATAACTCTTAAAACACCGGGGGAAGTAAAATAAAAGCAAAGTGTAAACAAGATGCTAATGCCAACCAAAAACAAGCAAGTTCGTTTGTGGGAAAATCTTGCGCTGCCAAAGGTGTTAAAAAACATATAAAAGATGAACATCGTGAAAAAAGAGGACAGAGCGCAAATTAAAAAATTATTGTAAATATACATAGATTTAGTGCCTTTCTAAATATTTAGCGTATTCGGAGTAGACCTCGGATTTTTTTCTTATGCTTAGGGGAACTGTTTTTCCACCAGAAAGGATCACAATATCGTTTTTCAGATTATTGATCTTATCCATGTTTACAATATAGCCTTGATGGACCTGCAGAAAGCCGTAATATTTCAATTTATCATAAACATTTGAGATGGTTCCCACAGATTCGATCACCTCATTTTCCATATGAAACAGAAGATGGCGGTTGCAAAGCTCCACATAGTAAAGATCGTCAAGGCGTATGGCAATGGTTTTTTTCTTTATCTTGATAGGAATATAATGAGTTTTTTCTTCAATCAATTGAAATGCTCTTTCAAGAGTGGTTTTCAGCTCGATTTTATTACAGGGCTTCAAAAGGTATCTCAGGGCTTCACAACCGTAACCTTCAATGGCATATTGAGGATAATTTGTTAAAAATATTATTATACAAGCCTGAAGCATGCTTTTAATTTTTAGTGCAAGGTCAATGCCTTTAATACCGGGCATTTCGATGTCCAAAAAAGCAATATCGTAATTAATTCCTTTTTCGATGTTGTTCAAAAGATCATCACCCCTGGTGAACGTGTCCACCTGAGTATCTCTTATATTTGCATCTTCCAAAATTATATTTTTTATAAGCTCAAGATCGTATGACGAGTCATCGCAAAGAGCAATTCTCATGTTCTTCCTCCGATAGGTTT
>SVUF01000049.1 GCA_015063395.1 Oscillospiraceae bacterium | reverse complement strand
CGTAGCCACTATCATTTTTTACAACAACGAAGAAAAAATCGGTAGTAACACCGCCTACAGCTATTTTGTATTCAATTTCATGCACACTACCATCGTAGTCACTATCATAATAAGTGCTTCCTGTGCCAGTGCGTCGTTTGAATGCTACACCATCAGAAAAATCAATACTATGCGTTCGTTCGAGTTTTGTAATAAAAGTTGAAAGCTCGTCTTGCTTCGGTGTGGAATCGGGATGCAAACAACTTTTTGCTGTATCAAAATCATCGTTTGATAACGCGGTACAGAAATCCTCTACAAGAACAATCGCTTCGTCCATTCCAGCCTTAAGTTCTTTCAATATTCCGCAGCTCGAAAGAAATAGCGTGCAAAGCACAAGTATAATTGCTAATATTTTTTTCATATTGAAACCTCTTTTCGTCAAATTCAAGTTTATCGATTAGTTAGATTATACCATAAAAACGGCAAAAAGTAAATAGGACGGCTCATTTCTTTACAAATTGAACCGCCCTTCTCCGTAGGGGCGAACTGCGTTCGCCCGCTGGAGACCACAGGTCTCCACTACGGAAAGAAAAACAGCACCCACCGAAATGAGTGCTGTTTTTGTATCGAAATAATCCCAAATGGGTAATTATCTCTTTGAGAACTGAGGTGCACGACGTGCTGCCTTGAGTCCGTACTTCTTTCTTTCCTTCATACGAGGGTCTCTTGTGAGGAATCCTGCCTTCTTGAGTGCGGGACGGTTAGCTTCATCTGCTACGCAGAGAGCTCTTGCAAGTCCGTGACGGATTGCTCCTGCCTGTCCTGAGAATCCACCGCCGTTTACAAGTGCGATGATGTCAAACTTTCCCTCTGTACCTGTTACTGCGAAAGGCTGGTTAACAATGAGCTTGAGTGTTTCAAGTCCGAAATACTCGTCGATGTCTCTCTTATTGATTGTGATCTTTCCTGTTCCGGGAACGATACGTACACGTGCTACAGAACTCTTTCTTCTTCCTGTTCCGTAGAAATAAGGCTTAGAACTTGTATACATTTGTTAATCTCCTTTCTGATTATTTAACTTCATAAGCAACGGGCTGCTGAGCCTGCTGATTGTGCTCTGCACCTGCATACACCTTAAGACGTGTGATGCTCTTGTCGCCGATTGTGTTGTGAGGAAGCATTCCCTTTACTGCAAGAGTCATTGCTCTTTCAGGGTTGTTCTCCATCATGTACTTAGCGGTGATTGTCTTGAGACCGCCAATGTATCCTGAGTGGTGGTAGTACTTCTTCTGATAAAGCTTCTTTCCTGTGAGAATTGCATCTGCTGCATTGATGATGATTACGTATTCACCGCAATCAGCGTGAGGTGTGAACTCGGGGCGGTGCTTTCCGCGAAGGATTGTTGCTGCTGTTGCTGCAACTCTTCCGAGGGGCTTTCCTGCTGCATCGAGTACGTACCACTTACGCTCTATTGTTTCGGCTTTTGCCATGTATGTTGACATATCGCCTCTTTTGTAAGCTGACATTTTCTGTCCTCCTGATTTCTTTTATTTGTTTTCAAAGCCTCACGATTATAGCATAGCTTTTTCCAATTGTCAATAGCTTTTCAAATATTTTTCTTTGTTTTTTAATTTATTGGTACATTTTCTCTCAAATGCTCGTTTATGCTCACTTTTTCTCATTTTTTCTTTTTTGCCAAATTTTATTTTTTAACATTTTATCTCCCACAAAGTTATTTTTTTCGCATCATCGGCATAGTATGATATTACTTAACAACCATTTTTTAGTTGATTTGGAAATATTTGTTTTATACAAAAGGCTCTCCACGATCATCTTCAAATATTAATATAAAGTAAAAAAAGGGATTTTCCCGGGAGGAACGTATTATGACGGAAAACTACTATTTACCCGAAGGTATGCTTATTGACAAACCTGAAAATATTGACGCCCTGCAAAGCCTTGCTTCTCTTGAAAAAGCGATGCTTCAGGGTCGAATTCTTGAATCCACCGCTCTTATGTGCAACAGTGCTCTGTCGCTTACACTTGATCTTGGCGGCATCAGAGGCATAATTCCCCGCGAAGAAGCGCTTCTTTGCCGTGACGGAGAAGGCATCAAGGACATTGCCATAATCTCACGAGTCGGCAAGCCCGTATGCTTCAAGATACTGTCCATCACTCGAGATACCATGGGCAACCCCACTGCTGTCCTTTCCAGACGTGCAGCACAGGTCGAATGTCTTGACTCTTATTTATCGGGGCTGATCCCCGGGGACATTATCCCTGCCCGAGTCACTCATCTTGAGCCCTTTGGCGCATTCGTTGACATCGGTTGCGGAATCGTCTCCCTCATGTCCATTGACTGCATATCTGTTTCAAGGATCTCCCACCCCAAAGACAGATTCTCTCCCGGAGACTACATACGGGTCATTATAAAAAGTATAGAAGGGGATCTTGGCCGCATTTATGTTTCTCACAAGGAGCTGCTCGGCACTTGGGAGGAAAACGCCTCGGAATTTTCCGTTGGTCAAACCGTTTCGGGAATCGTCCGTTCCATTGAGGACTACGGAATTTTTGTGGAGCTGACTCCAAATCTCGCAGGTCTTGCGGAAAAACGGGATGGCGTTGAGGTTGGTCAATATTCCGCTGTCTATATCAAAAACATTATCCCCGAGCGCATGAAGATCAAGCTCGTTCTCATCGACAGCTTTAAGGGCAGCTCGGGCATCGTTTCCCACGGATATTATATCCCTCAAAAAGTCAAGCACTTGGATTTTTGGCAATACTCCCCTCAAAGCTGCCCCAAAATCATCGAAAGTGTTTTTTGAGCATCAATTACTATGTAAAATTCCCCTCAATTTTTTCATTTTTTTACAAAAAGCTGTTTACAAGACAGTAATTATACTGTAAAATAGATGTATGTAAAATGCATAAGAAACAGGTTGTAAAAAATATGGTAAATTTCAAAAAATTATTCGCCGTTATCGGCGCTGACATTCTTATTGCTGCTTCAATTATAGGACTTTTCGCATATGATGCTTTAGTGTCGCCTCAATCAGCCAATCCAATTACGGTTATACCTACAGAAACCCGTGAGTTCGGTCTTCCCGATACTCCCGGCAAAAACCCCTCAAACCAGACTCTCACTCCAAGTGCCACGGCTCTGACACCCGACTCGACACCAACACCCGCTCCAACCCAAGTCTACACCGACAATTATTCGGCATCGGATCTCACAGAGCTGGGGTACACAGTGCTTACAGAAAAAAGATATGACGAAAGCCCCTTTAAGCGAGTGGTCACTCAGCTTGTTGACGATACCGGGGACGGAGCAAGATTTATTATAAGCAGAGTTGAGATTCCCGGATCCGATGATGATATCATCACATATTACGTGGTGGATCTCTTTGTCAACCGCGTCACCAACATACTGACAAACGTGGCTGTAAACAGCGACGGCGAGCTTTCCAAGGATGATGTTGCGGCGCAGGCTGAAAAGGTTGGCGCAAAGCTTGCGATCTCCGGCGACTATTTCCGAAACTCAAAGATCGGATATATTGTCAGAAACGGCATGCTCTACCGTGACGTCGCCTCCAAAAATGATTACTGCATTCTCAAAACCGACGGTAGTCTCGTCTGCGTTGACGGCACCTCCTTCGAAGCAATGAAGGATCTTTATATTGACGGCGCTTGGCAATGCTGGGCGTTTGGCCCCACACTTCTCACAGAAAGCGGAAATGTGATACTCAACAATACGGGCTTCAACATAAACGGCGGCAGATATCACAGCATTGACATCACCAACAACGGAATTCAAAACAAGCATCCCCGTTCAGCCATCGGTTATATTGATGACGGTCACTACATTCTTGTGCTTGTTGACGGAAGAAGCGAGGGCTATTCCTCGGGGGCTTCTCTCATCGAGCTTTCACAGATCATGTACGATGAGGGTTGTAAAAGCGCATATAATCTTGACGGCGGCAGATCGGCAGTTCTTTGGTATGACGGAGTCATCGTCAACATGCCCTACAAGGACGGACGTGAGATCAGTGACATCATATACATCAAAGAAGGAGGAAGCGGAAAATGAAAAAGCATTCACCTATAGAAATCACAAAATTCATTCTTTCAAACATTTGCTTCATTCTTTCAATCGTGCTCATAACCTTCACTGTTCTTGACAGATTCAATCCACTTATAGGATTTATCTCAAGCTTCTTCTCACAGTGCTTGTTTATGATACTTATGGTATCCTCACTGATCCTTGCCCTGCTTTTTATCATTGATTTTTCAAAGAAAAAATAAACCATGCCTGCATTTAACTTTTATGAAAATGCAGGCTTTTTTTCACACTATCCGTCCTTGACAGATGCTTTTGCATATGATATAATGCAAGGCAAAGACAGTTTACCAATTATTAAAAGATAAGGAGGCGGATGCTCATGGAAACAACAGCACAGGAGATTACAATAGACACCATTCTTGAGATCCTTGATTGCAAGGATTACTCCACACTTAAAAACCTACTTTCAGAAATGAACCCGGTAGATATTGCCGAACTATTGAAAGAATCCCCACGAGAACGTATACTCCTTATATTCCGTCTTTTACCAACGGAGCTTGCAGCAGACGTTTTTGTTGAGCTTGACAGCGATTTCCAAGAAGAGCTTATCATTGATTTCAGCGACAGTGAGCTTTCCTTTATTCTTTCAGAAATGTATGTGGACGACACCGTTGACCTCATTGAAGAAATGCCCCCGTCTCTTGTAAGCAGGATACTTTCCAAAACCGACTCCGAAACAAGAGAAACCATCAATCAGATTTTAAAATACCCCAAGGACAGTGCCGGAAGCATTATGAACACCGACTACGTCCGACTTTACGAAAACATGACGGTTGCACAGGCATTTGAAAAAATCCGCCGAGTAGGACTTGACAAGGAGACAATATATACCTGCTATGTCACCACACTGAAAAAGAAGCTCATCGGCGTTGTCAGTGTAAGGCGTTTGCTTCTTGCAGATGAGGATACTCCGATCACCGACATTATGGAGACCAACATCATTTTCTCCTATACTACGGAAAACCGAGAGGATGCCGCAGGAAAGATCAAGGACTACGGTCTTATTGCCATTCCCATCGTTGACAATGACGAGCGCATCGTAGGAATTGTGACGGTAGATGACGCTCTTGATGTCATTGAAGAGGAGACAGAAGAGGACTTCTCCAAAATGGCGGCGATCACACCCAACGACGAATCCTACCTGAAGACCTCAGTATTCAAGCTTTGGAGAGCGCGTATTCCTTGGCTTCTGATCCTGATGTTTTCCTCAACCTTTACAAGCTCAATAATCTCAAGCTATGAATCGGTTATTGCAGCATCGGGACTTGTAGTGCTGACGGCGTTTATGCCAATGATCATGGGTACTGCAGGTAACGCAGGAGGTCAGTCATCAGTTACGGTGATCCGTGCTCTTTCTCTTGAGGACATCACCTTCCGTGACTTTTTCAGGGTATTCTGGAAGGAAGCACGTGTTGCAGTGCTTTGCTCCGTCCCCCTTTCCATTGCTTGCTTCGCAAAGATCATATTTATAGACCTTGAGCCTCACGAATGGCGTATTGCCCTTGTTGTATGTCTTACAATGGTAATTACAGTGTTTATAGCAAAAATGGTGGGCTTTGCCCTGCCTCTTTTGGCAAAAAAGATAAAGCTTGACCCTGCAGTTATGGCAAGTCCGTTCATTACTACTATAGTGGACTCGATTTCACTGATAGTATATTTCGGAATAGCATCGGCAGTTTTAGGTCTGTAGATATTAATTAACCGTTAATTTGTTCAATTTTACAAAAAGTTATTCAAAAAAGTGCATAATCAGTACGTTTTAACAGTTGACTTTCCACCAATATTATGGTAAAATATTGGTGGAAAGTTGTTTTTCAAGTGTTGTTCCCGTTACCCCTGAAAAGAAAACGGTATCTTCAACATTTTTGTACCATGACAAGTTCTCCCCAAATTGCAAATGAATGCGGTATTATACCACTGAGGAAAATCGACTCAAATGCCTGATGTTCCCCTTGAATTTACAAATATTTTGAGGATTTAGAATTTATCTTCTACAAAAGATGTTTTAAGTCCTGTTTTTTTGCGTTTATTAGCGCTTGAAACACAGATAAATCAGTTAAATTTAATTTAGGAGGAGCATATGTATCCCGTAGCACTTTCGTCTACAACAGATTTCTCTTTTATTGGCAGCATTATGCCGATCGTATCCCTTTCAATTACACTTCTTGCAGTGGTCTTTGGCATCATCTGCGCCATCGTAGGTTGGAAAAGAGGACTTAACCGTTCGCTTTTGAGATTTGGAACGGTTGCTATCACACTTGGAATATCCCTTGTGTTAACATTCGCATTGAAAGACCTTCTAAGCAGTTCTCTTTCACCCGTTTCAAGCTATATCATGAGCTATGTTCCCACAGATCTTATAAGTGCCTCTCCTTCTGTTAAGGCTCTCATTGAGCAGATTCCCGGAGCACTTATTTCTCCCTTTGTTTTCGGAATGATCTTCTTCATCTTGAACATCATCTTCTACTTTGTATATCAAGGTGTTAAGCACATAAAGGTATTTAAGAAGGTTATTATCGAAAAAAGGATCGGCGGAAAGGTCAGCATCGACAAGCTTGTCGGCGCAACTGTTGCCCTTGTAGGTTGCTTTGTGATCGTTGTTTGCTTTTCGCTACCCCTCTCCGGATACGTGGCATTTGCTGACAGCGTTATTACAGCCATTGAAGCTGAAGAGGATCTCCAAGCAGAGCTTCATGACCAAGTGGTTGACCTTGATGTAAATGTGATCAAGCCCATTTCAACCAATCCCATATTTGCGTCAGCATCAACTCTCGGCGGCAAAGCACTGTTCAATAGCGCTTCATCGGTTGTTCTTCCTGCAGGAAAGGTCGTTTGGGAAGACGAGATCGTTTGTGTTTTTGACACCTATGCCAGCGCAAAGCCTATTCTTGACAAGGGACTTGACTTTAAAAACCTTGAAAAAAGCGAAGCGGACGCCCTCAGAAGCACAGTTTCTCATATTACAGATTCAATAATCATTAATTCAGTTGCATCAGAGATCATTCCCGCAGCGGCAGATGCTTGGACTCATGACTCGGAATTCATGAACATTAAAAATCCCGCATCAAACGTACCTGCAACACTTCAGCCTGTAACAACGGCTATTCTTGATACCCTTGCTACAACCGATGCAACAACATTTAAGGCAGATATCACAACCATCACAGAGATCGTTGCAAAGCTCACGGAAACAGGAACACTTTCCACAATTGCAAAGGATCCCTCTGCCGCATCAATACTCAATGCAATTTCTGCCCCCGGTCTTATTTCCTCCATCATTGATACCATCTATGACAACGAAAGAACACAGGTACTTGTTGCCGACATCGCAAATATCGGCTTCATGGCAGTGGGTGAATCCCTGAATATCCCCGCAGATGACAAGGCGGTATATCAAAGCTTTGTAAACGAGCTTTATAATGAGATCGTAAGATGCGAAACAATTGATGAATATGACGATAAGCTTGAAGAGCTTGCAACAGGACTTGAAATGATCTTCAACAAGTACGGTGTTGAGATCACCTACACCGAGGCAGTCCTCTATGCTGAATGTATTGCGCAGATCGGTACTCTCGAAGGCACTCCCGAAGAGGTTGTTGGCATATATTTTGATACAATCTCTGCCGCAATTGCACAAGCAAACCCCATTGAAGCAGGTGAAAACGACGTTGACTCCGAGGCTCTCAAAAATATCGTTGTAAATATAGTTGTAAAGTATATCGAAGAAAACGGTGCTGCTGAATTTGGAACAACAATGGACGTTGCTTCCCAGGTTGCAGGAACCAAGGAGCTTAAACACAACACCGTCACCATTGAATCAATGCTCATCACCAAGGAAAGCATCTCCTCTATTAACAAGGATGATTTCTCCAAGCAGACAAAGGCAATTGAAAATGTTATCGTTACAATTTCTGTAATTGTTGAGGTTGCTCCTGAAAGCGACAAGCTTACACTTGATATTACAAAGCTTGATACACAGACACTTACAACCTCACTCCGTGACCTTGCTTCTACAAGAAACAACGGCACGGACAACGACGAAAACAAAAAGCAGAATAACCTTGCTGATGCAACCACAAACCTTTTGAAGAGCGCACTCCAGAATTCAGGTGTGGACGCAAATGCTGCCGACAAGCTCATTGAGCATATCGTCGCAACTCCTGCAAACGACAACAACAACGATAACAGCGATAACAACGATAACAACGATAATAACGATAATAACAATAATTACACTGATTCAGCCTCCGAAACTCTTGATCATGTTGTCAACCTGATCACAATTATCAAAAACGACCAGACAAGTAAGGAAGATTTTGAAAAAGCAGTTTCAAAGCTTATTCAGAACATTGACCCCATTACAGCCGAAGTTCTTTCCGACTGTGTATCCTTGAGACTTATAAACAGATATACCAACAGCAATGTATCGATCGGTAAGAAGCATGCCCTTGTAAACATCATCAGAGACCTTGTTGGAAACTTCGGTAACTGCTCCGAGGAGCTTTCTCCCAAGCAGCTTGAAGCCGAAACAACATATCTCCAGATGCTGTTCACATTTGCAACATCAACTACAACCGTAAAGGATATGCCCCTCTTTGATGAAAGCGGAACACCTTCCATACTTGGAATGACCTCCGACACCTTCGTTGAGACAATCAGACACTCAGTTGTTCTTTCCAAAACAATTACCGACCACAAGGACACAATGCGTACTTATATCACCAATTCAGTTTCAGATGGCGACAAAGTGCTTCTCCTTGAGGCAATCAACGAAAACACACAGATCACCAAAGAGCTTGCAGAGACACTCTGCTACATCTTCGGAATCGAAGCTTAACTCAAAATTACCCTGCAGATGCGTACAAAAAGCCCTGCAGGGTTTCTTTTATTTAAAATAAAAATCACAACCTACCGCAAAATAATATTCACATTGAATAGTTTTATAAGGCTTATGCCATAAAAAATCGTAAAAATAAAATCTTGACATATTAGACAAATTGTGATATAATTCTGCTGTTTAAGGGAGTAGCCGACATAATTGTGTTCACAGTCCGTCATCTCGATTTTGATTAAAATCCGGTTTGTGATTAAATGGCAAGACTTATCCAATCAGGATAGGTCTTTTTGTTTTACAGGATATTACTCAATTTTGACATAAAACAGATTTAAAAAGGCACACTGTTGTAGGGGACCGCTTTTGACAGGCTATTCAAAATTCCAATATCGGAGGAAGTACAAATGGAGTACATCATCAACCTTGCCCTCATCGTTTTGGGCTTCATCATGCTCTCAAAGGGCGCAGATTGGTTTGTTGACGGTGCCGTCGGCATTGCAACAAAGCTGAAGATCCCGCAGATCGTCATCGGTCTCACCATTGTAGCCATGGGTACAAGCGCACCTGAGGCGGCAGTCAGCATCAGCTCAGCACTTAAAGGAAGCGCAGAAATCACCATTGGAAACGTAGTGGGAAGCAATATTATCAATATTCTGATCATTCTTGGAATTTCCGCTGTGATCACTACTCTTGCAGTGCAAAAATCAACAAAACTCATAGATATTCCCGTTACTCTCGGCATTACTGTTTTGCTTCTTATTTTAGGTCTTGACGGAAGCATCAACCTTTTTGACGGAATTATTCTCCTTGTTTGTTTTGTTGCTTACCTTGCATATCTTTTTATTATGGCGAAAAAGAATCCCGAGGACTCCGGCGAAGGAGAAGAAGAAGGAAACACCTCAATCAAGAAACCTCTCATTACAGCTCTTATCGTTGGACTTATCATTGCGTTCCTTGGATTTATGAACAGTATCACTCTTGTTGATGCGGCAATCGTTGTTGCATGCTTCGGTGTATACGTTGCCAATCTCTTAATTGAGGATTCTCAAAGCAAGAAGCTTGGCGGAAATAAAACCTCAATTGTAAAATCACTTATAATGACAGCTGTTGGTCTTGTTGTAATCATCTTCGGAAGTAATTTTGCAGTTGACGGAGCAACTGCCCTTGCAAAGCTTATCGGAATCAGCGACAGAATCATCGGTCTGACCATCATTGCTCTCGGAACATCGCTTCCCGAGCTTTTCACATCGGTTACAGCCGCTATGAAAAAGAACACCGATATTGCCATCGGAAATATCGTAGGCAGCAATATATTCAATTTTCTTATGGTCGTTGGTCTTTCCGCAATCATTATACCCGTTCCCTTTGCAGAAGCATTCAGAATTGATATGATCTTTGCAATTGCCGCAGTTGTGATCCTTCTTGTATCATGCTTTATATCAAAAAAGGTTGGCAGAGTCAGCGGAATTGTAATGCTGCTGACATACGTTGTATATTTTGTATATCTGCTCACATCCGGCGGCGACACTTCAGTTGCTCCTGAAACAACAGTTGCAGCTTCAAATATTTTCAATTTGATGTAAAAAATCCCGTTTGGTGCATTGATATAGAAACCGAAACCGATATTTATTCAATGGATATTTACACAAAAAGCGGTGAAATAGTTAACTTTCCGCGAAATGCAAAGTAATTTTATAAAACAGCAGTAAAATACAATCTGTAAACAACCGTTAAAATATGGGCTGTAAAAAACGTAAAAAGGCAGACTATGAGAGCAAAAACGTTCTCATAGTCTTTTTGCTTAGAATGTAATTCAAATGTAATTTGATGCTACTATATCATTTTGTTTGTTATAACACCCCTTGAAAAACTCTTGATTATATGTTACAATGGCTTCAACAAAATAAAAGGAGCAATTATGACAAGGATCATTTTAGTTGAGGATGACAAAACCATTGTTGCCAATCTGACAGAATTTTTGAATAATGAGGGATATATTGTAAAAAGCGTATCGGGACAGTCGGCTGTCTTGGAGCTTCTTTCTAAAGAAAAAGCAGATTTGATCTTACTTGATATTTCCCTGTCCGACGGCAACGGTTTTTCTGCGTGTAAGGCTATTAAAACCGAATATAATATTCCGATTATTTTTCTGACTGCCTCGGGAGACGAATACAGTACCGTAACAGGCTTTGATTTGGGGGCTGATGATTACATTTCCAAGCCATTTCGTCCAAGAGAGCTTGTTTCACGCATAAAAAACATTCTGCGTCTTACCGGAAACACCGGAAAAATTGTAAAGCTCGGTACCATTGTGTTAGATACCGAAAAGGGAGTTGCCACAAAAAACAATAAAGATCTTTATTTATCTGCATTGGAATACAAATTACTGCTTGTATTTATCAATAATAGGGGCATCATACTTACAAGAGAAAAACTTCTTGATACAATTTGGGATGCGGCAGGAGAATTTGTAAACGACAACACCTTGACTGTATACATCAAGCGTTTGCGGGAAAAGATTGAGGACGATCCCGCCAAACCCAAGATCATTCTTACAGTCCGAGGCATGGGCTACAAGGTGGAGCTATGATGTATCTCTTAAAAAACAAGGAGGTGCGGCAAACATTATTCTGGCAAATTGCTTTTTCAGCAGCCGCATCAGTTGCAACCTTTTTCATCGACACCTCAGCCGGTTGGATCGTCACCGCACTTTCATGTATTTTGATACTTATATACCTGATCAGCACCTATCACAGATACAAGCAAATTTCCAATCTTGCCTCTGACATAAACAAGCTTTTGCACGGTGATTGCTCCATAGATTTTGAAAGCTATTCGGAAGGAGAGCTTGAAATTCTTCACAGTGAGATCTATAAAATGACCGTACGCTTACGTGAGCAACAGCTAAGACTCCTAAACGATAAGGTTTATCTTGCAGACTCTATTGCCGATATTTCCCATCAGATACGCACACCGTTAACCTCTATCAATCTCATGGTAGAGCTTCTTGCAGACGCTAAAACCAATGATGCCCGTAAGCCTCGGCTGATCCATGAATTGCAGGTCATGCTATCAAGGATCGATTGGCTTATTACCACACTTTTGAAGATATCAAAATTAGATGCGGGCACTGTTGGTTTTAAGCAGGACACTCTGAACATGGAAGAGCTGATACGCAAGGCTTGTTCCCCATTTCTTGTTCCCATTGAGCTTAGAAGTCAGGAGCTTATAATTCGTACAAACGGTAATTTTTGCGGTGATATTTCATGGACAAGCGAGGCAATCGGTAATATTGTAAAAAACTGCATGGAGCATACCCCTCCTCATGGCAAAATTGAAATTGAGGCGTCGGAAAATCCACTGTATTGCGAAATTGTAATAAAGGACAGCGGAAACGGAATTGCTAAAGAAGATCTGCCGCATATTTTTGACCGTTTCTATAAAGGTAAGAATTCCGATGAAAAGAGCTTCGGTGTAGGTCTTGCGCTGACTCGAATGATCATTTCGGGTCAGAACGGCACAATAAAAGCTGAAAACCGTCTGCCTTCGGGAGCAATATTTACCGTTAGATTTTATAAGGGAACTGTTTAGCGGTTCCCTTTTTTCTTTACTTTGTGAAAAAACGAAACTCTTATCACGGTTGCAGTCAACCTCTTTTACTCATTGACCATAATACAAAGTGACTTATCTGTCACTCAAAAGTCATTTTTATGTCATTGTTATATTATATAATACAGCCGTAAACTACAAAAGGAGTACACCAATATGGAGATTTTAAAAGTTGAAAACCTATACAAAATCTACGGAAAAGGAGAAAATGAGGTCCGCGCCCTTGACGGTGTCTCATTTTCGGTAAAAAAAGGGGAATTTATTGCCATTATCGGTCCGTCCGGGTCAGGTAAATCCACACTTCTGCATATTCTCGGCGGAGTGGATAAGCCTACAAGCGGAAAGGTGTTTATGGACAACAAGGATATTTATGCAAGAAATGAAGAACAGCTTGCTATTTTCAGACGCCGTCAGGTGGGGCTTATCTATCAGTTCTATAATCTTATTCCCGTTCTCAATGTAAAAGAAAACATTACTCTGCCGGTTCTTATGGATGGACAAAAAGTAAACGAAGAAAGACTTGAGGAGCTTCTGCTTACATTAAAGCTTAAAGGACGGGAAAATCATCTGCCCAATCAACTCTCGGGAGGTCAGCAGCAACGTGTTTCCATCGGACGCGCTCTTATGAATGCTCCTGCTGTAGTCCTTGCCGATGAACCAACAGGAAACCTTGATTCCAAAAACAGTCAGGAAATCGTTGAACTTTTGAAGCTCTCCAACAAGAAATACGGACAGACTATCATCATTATCACTCATGATGAGAACATCGCTCTGCAGGCAAACCGTATCATCGCCATTGAGGACGGCAAAATCACAAAGGATGAGGTGATACGTAAATGAACGTGTTTAATAAAGTGACCATTCAATCCTTGAAGTTAAATAAAACCAGAACCGTTGTCACCATTATTGGAATTATTCTGTCAGCCGCCATGATAAGTGCAGTTACAACCTTTATTTCAAGCCTTCGGAATTACGCTTTGGAATATGCAATTTATACCGACGGAGATTGGCACGGATATATTTCAGAAATATCTCTCGATGAGTACGAAAGCATAATCAACAATGACGAAATCAGCTCATTGACCTTTGGGCAGATATTGGGCTACGCCCATATAGACAGCCAAAATGAATTCAAGCCCTATTTATATATTCTCGGCGGAGAAAAAGACGACTTTTTCACTACCATGCCAATTCATTTGATCTCTGGTAAATACCCTGAAAACTCAAATCAAATAATTCTGCCCGCTCATTTATCCGATAACGGCGGTGTAGCTTATAAGCTCGGCGACACAATTACCCTTGAAGTGGGTGACAGACTTCTCGACGGCTACGTTATGGGACAAAATAACCCCTGCTATACTTATAATAATCAAACAGGTGAAGAATTTCTTAATGACGAGGTCATAGAGGTACGGTTTACGAAAACTTATACAGTAGTGGGAATTTATGAACGCCCATCATTTGAGGGACGCACCGCACCCGGATATACCGCTCTTACAGTTTCAGATTCGTCCTTTGAGGACAATGCAGTTTTTGACATTTATATAAAGCTTAAAAAACCTGCCGATATATATGAGTTTACAAAAGCTCTCGGATATACAGCAACATTCAATACCGATGTTCTGCTTTATTCGGGTATATCAAAATACGAGTCTTTTTATTCGGTTCTTTACGGTCTTGCCGCAATTGTAATAGGTCTTATTATGTTTGGAGCTATCTCCCTTATATATAACGCCTTTTCCATTTCGGTTTCCGAAAGAACAAAACAATTCGGACTTTTGACATCTCTTGGCGCTACCAAAAAGCAATTGAGAAGGATGGTGCTTTTTGAAGCTCTTTCAGTAAGTGTTATCGGTATTCCTACGGGTATACTTGTAGGAATCAGCGGTATTGCTGTCACCTTGATGTTAATAGGAAATAAATTTTCAGCCATAACAAGCAGTAGCTTTAATGTCCCCATGAGAGTGTCTGTTTCATGGGAATCGATAATCGCCGCTGCAGTAATTGCTCTTATAACT
>SVUF01000048.1 GCA_015063395.1 Oscillospiraceae bacterium | reverse complement strand
TCACTGTACATGCATGAATCCCAACATCTGAATCGTGTAACATCGTCCCCGCACTTGAATTCCTTGATATCATAGCACTGGCATGTGGGGCATACATATGTACAGGTTCCGCAGGCAATACATGCCGATGAAAGATCACGCCAATTTTTATCATCGAAGATCTCCATCATTTCACGGCGGTCACCCATTCCCTTGATGGCAAGATTGCCAAGGGGAAGATTCTTGAATATCTGCCACGCCTTTACCGTTTCGGGATAGATATCCTCTTCCTTGGCGTCAACAAGAAGCTCTTTTATTTTTTCAATAAGCTTTTCGCCCTTTTCGGTATACGCCTCCAGATAGATCTTTCCATCAGTAAACCAAGTGGTAACGTCGCCGTTTTTGGGCATTACGGGGTCTATATCCAGCGCTGTACAGAAGCAAGTCTCTGCAGGACGTCCGCAAGCTCTTACAACCACCGTTGCGTGCTCCCGTCTTGCCTTATAGTAGCCGTCAACGGGGTCTGCAAGAAACACCGTATCAAGTATACCAAAGCTCTCTGCATCGCAGGCTCTTACGCCAAACACAACAAAATCGCTGTCCTTTTTGGGCACCGGTGTTACGTCGACATTCTTGCCCTCAACTCTGAATTTTGCATAGTCCTCCATTTGAGGAAAGAAGAAATCCTTTGCGCTTCTTCTTGTGTTGAGATTATCCGAAAGAACTGCTCCCTCCTGCCAAGGCTTGAAGTCCGACTTTCCCGTACCGTCATTTTGGGGAATATAAAGCTCATAGCCCTCGGAAATTTTAGCAAACAGCTCATTTATTTTTTCTTGAGGAATTGAATACATCATTTCTTATCTCCTCCTCTTTGATATACTATGGACGGCTCCGCGTCATCAAGCTTATAGCTTGTAAGGGGTGTTTTTTCTTCAGCACTTGATCCTGCCATATAGTCACCGTAAAGCTCGTTCATATCCTTGATGAACTTACGGTTGAGAAGATGCAGGGGAATATGCTGGGGACATACTCTTGTACATTCTCCGCAGTCGGTGCATCTGCCCGCTACGTGATATGCTCTGATTATATGGAAAAGCTTATCCTCGAAATCGTTAGCCGCCGCTTTATTTTCCACGCCTGAATCGGCATTGTCAAAAACACACTTTTCGCAGGTGCAGGCAGGACATACGTTTCTGCAAGCGTTGCATCTGATACATCTTGAAAGCTCATTTCTGAAGAATTCAAATCTTTCCTCGGGTGTCATCGCCTCAATTCTTGCAACCTCGTCAAATCTTGTGCAATCCTCAACTACCTCGCCCTCCTCAAAAAGAAGCTCGTCATAGGTGGGGTGCTTTTTGCTCTTACATGACATGCATTTTTCCAAAAGCACATCGTCTCTTGCAACAGTTTCTTCTCCGTAGAGCGTGGATACTGCATACCCGTTTCTGTCGCTTGTAGGCTTGATGCCGAGGATACCCTCAATGCCCTTTGCCTTTATTTTGTCAACATCTGCCTTTCCGTAGCAAGGAATTGCAACAGCGTATACACTGTCCTTTATAATCCTATGCTCGTTTATAAGCTGTGTAAAGCTATATGAATCACAGGGCTTAAGGAATACCAGTGTTTTTCCCTCTTTTCTTGCATAGGGGATCAGATATTTGGAAAGGTTCGCTCCGCAAAAATCGTCAAACACGAAGTTTTCCTCAAGATCCTTTACATCGGTAAACATAAAAGGGGTGATATCATAGCAAAATTCGCCTTTTTTCCAACCGAGAACTCTTGCGACCTTGCCGTCACAGATAAGCTGCTTTGCCTTTTCAATTAAGATCTTTTGCATCTTATGTCCTCCAATCTCTTGTTGGGTCCAAGCTTTGTCACCGTTTCCACAAAGCTGTTCATGGTCTCTGCAAATTTCTGACCCTCTGCAGCAGATACCCATTCAAGTCTTGTTCTTTCCTTCTCAATTCCAAGATAATCAAGCATTGAGAAAAGAAGTGTCATTCTTCTTCTTGCAAAATAGTTACCCGAGGTATAATGGCAGTCTCCGGGGTGGCATCCGCATATGATAACGCCGTCTGCGCCTCTTCCAAATGCCTTTAATACAAACATGGGATTTATTCTGCATGAACAAGGTACTCTTATAATTTTTACGTCAGCCGGATATGACAGTCTGTTTGTTCCTGCAAGATCCGCTCCCGCATATGAACACCAATTGCAACAGAAAGCCACTATTTGAGGTCTGAACTCTTTATTCGTTTCGTTTACTTGCATATTGCGTCAACCTCCGCCATAATCTGCTTTGTTGAGAAGCCCTTCAGATCCATTGCTCCCGAAGGACATGTTACCGTACAAGCTCCGCATCCCTGACATACCGCTTCATTGACCTGCGCCACTCTGCGAACAATGGTGGTTCTGTCGAAGTTTCTGTATTCCTTTTCAACATATGTGATAGCTCCGTAAGGACATACCTTCTCGCACTGTGAGCATCCGTTACACATCTGCTCATCCGAATGGGCAACGCAGGGATTTCCCTTCAGTGTATTCTTTGCAAGAACTCCGATAACCTTTGCTGCTGCAGCACTTGCCTGTGCAACAGTCTCGGGAATATCCTTGGGTCCCTGACATGCGCCTGACAGGAATATGCCTGCTGTGGGGCTTTCTACGGGACGAAGCTTGGGATGTGCCTCTGTGAAGAAATCATTTGTATCCATACTTGCAGTCAGCATTGTTCCAATGCTTCTTGCGCTCTTGTCCGGCTCGATTGCCGCAGCAAGAACTACCATGTCCGCATTTACAATGATCTGCTCGTTGGCGATAAGATCCGCTGCCTGAACCTCAAGCTTTCCGTCTGCATGGGGAATTACCTTTCCTACCATACCCTTGATATAGTGTACTCCGTATTCCTCAACGGCTCTTCTGTAGAACTCATCAAATCCCTTACCGGGAGTTCTCACGTCTATGTAGAACACATAAACATCTGTGTCGGGATATTTTTCTCTTGTAAGCATTGCATGCTTTGCCGTATACATACAGCATATCTTTGAACAGTAGGACTTTCCTCTTTCATCGTTACATCTTGATCCCACGCACTGTACGAATACTATGGTCTTTGGGTGTGTAAGATCCGAGGGACGAAGAAGAGTGCCCGATGTGGGTCCTGCCGCATTCATAAGTCTTTCATATTCAAGGGATGTCACCACATCAGCGCTCTTTGAATATGAAAACTCGTCGTATTTATCAACGCTTATGGGGTTAAAGCCCGTTGCAACAACAATGGCTCCGTACTTTTCTTCCACAAACTCGTCCTTTTGTGTATAGTCTATCGCCTTTACTCCGCATACCTTGGAGCATACTCCGCATTTGCCCGATTTCAGCATTGTACAGTAATCTGGGTCGATGGTTGCAACCTTCGGAACTGCCTGTGCAAAGGGGATGTATATTGCTCTGCGGTTTGAAAGTCCAAGATTGAATTCATCGGGAACCTTCTTCTGAGGACATTTTTCTGTACAAAGTCCGCATCCTGTACAAATATCCTCTTTTACATATCTTGCCTTTCTTCTGATCCTTACCGTGAAGTTGCCCACAAATCCCGTAACTGCATCCACCTCACTGTATGAGTAGATCTTTATATTTTCGTTCTGCGCACAGTCAACCATTTTTGGTGTAAGAATACAAGCTGCGCAGTCAAGTGTGGGGAAGGTCTTGTCGATCTGGGTCATCTTTCCGCCGATGGTGGGGTTCTTTTCCACGATATCAACGGGGAATCCTGCTTCCGCAATATCAAGAGCGGTCTGTATTCCCGCAATTCCGCCTCCGATGACAAGTGCTCTCTTTGTTACAGGTGTTTCTCCCGCCTTGAGAGGTGCGTTGAGATTAACCTTTGCAATTGCCGCTCTTCCAAGAACGATTGCCTTCTGTGTGGCTGTGATCTTGTCCTTATGTATCCATGAGCATTGCTCTCTTATATTTGCAATTTCAACCATGTAGGGATTAAGTCCCGCTGCCGCCGCTGTCTTTCTGAAGGTTGCCTCATGCATTCTCGGTGAGCATGAGCATACCACTATGCCTCCAAGATTATGCTCCTTGATGGCATCAATGATCAGCTTCTGTCCCGCCTCGGAGCACATATACTGATACTCCGCCGAAAATACTACGCCGGGCTCGCTTTTCAGATTTTCTGCAACAACACGTACATCAACCGTCGATGCGATATTTGTTCCGCAATGACATACGAAAACGCCTATTCTCTGCATATTTTGCTTCCTCTCTTATTTTGCTTATTTTGCGTATTTTCTCATTGCTGTAACGATCGCCTGCTGGGGCAGCTCCGGGTTAAGCAGCTGAGGAATCTTGTCCTGTGAAAGATGATTCTTTCCGCTCTGTCTTATTACAATGAGTCTCACCGCCTCAACAAGAGCTCCCGGCTTTACGCCTCTTGGACATCTTTCGTTACATACCATACAGGACATACATTTATAAAGGGATTCTGAATTGCAAAGAGGCTCAATTTTTCCTCTTGCGATCATATCTGCAAATTGGTGGGGATGATATTCCATTTCATCATATGAAGGGCATGATGCCGAGCACTTTCCGCACTTCATACACTTTAAGGGATCCGCTCCCGTTCTTCTGATTATCTCTTCTCTCATTTCGTTATTATTCATTTTCCACTCCTTCTGCTACTCCGAGTGCCTCGGCAAGAAGCTTGGTGAAATATACCACGGGAAGCTTTCCCTCGGTATTTACTGTAAGATTATAAAGACAGAGGGGGCAAGCTGTGACCATCAGATCAGCACCAAACTCGGAGGCGTTATCAACGATCCTTGCGCTCTTCTTTTCCGCAATTTTATTGTCCTCAAGAGTTACATATCCGCCGCAACACTCATTTTTCATGGCATACTCCACAGGTGTTGCTCCGATCGCTCTTATAAATTCCCCCATGATCTTGGGATTTTCCGGATCGTCAAACGCCATTACATTTCCCGGACGGAGAAGCAGACAACCGTAATACGGAGCAATTTTTACTCCTGTCAGCGGCTTGACCACTGCTTTTTTAAGGTTATCAAAGCCAACCGTATCACGAAGAAGCTCAAGAAAATGTATTACCTTTGTTTCTCCGTGGTATTCGGGATAGCTTCCCTTATTGTAATTATTCACCTTTGCGGCAAATTCCGCATTGTTTGCCATGTCATAATTTGTTCTTTTCAAAACATTGTGACATGCCGAGCAAAGTGTTACAAGATCAGTGTTTTTCTGTCCTGCGTCAATGAGGGCTCTCACCGATGAAAGCTTTGTTGCAGCTTCATCAACGGATGCTGTATATGCTCCTCCGCAGCACTGCCACATGGGCAATTCTTCAAGGGTTATGCCAAGAGCCTCCATGGAGCGTCTTGCATATATATCAAGCTCCTTCGCCTTGGTCTTTAATGTACAACCCGGATAATAACTATATACCATATTGGAAAATCCTTTCTTTATTGGGATCTATTGTTCTTTTTTTAAAAAAGAAATTATAAAAAGGCTTTACCCCGATGCCTACATGCCTCCAGAGCGAGTATCAATCCTTATATAAGCACTGATTATCGTTTTTCGGAAGCTTTTTAGGTATGGGCAAAGCCCTCTCATCAGGTTCTCTGCTTATTATACACTATAATCTCTTAAAATTCAACACTTGCAATGATTTTTTTCAGGCAATCAGCACTGTGGCGGAGCTTTTCTTCCTCCTCGGGTGTAAGCTTTGCCATAAGGTTAGAGCCTGTACCGTCGCAGTTGACAACTGTAAAGTATGAAAGACATACGTCCTCGATACCATGCTCTCCGTGCATCATTGTGGACACCGTCAAAACAGAGTCAAGGTTGTTGAATATACACTCGCATATATGACATACAGAAAGGGAAACTGCATAGAATGTTGCGCCCTTTCTCGAAATTACCTTACCGCCCGATGTGCGCATATATTTTTCGATATCCTCTTCATCGATGGGTGGAAGAAGTGAGCCCATCTGCTCCTTGTACTGCATGTACTGCTTGTATCCAAGACCGTCAATATTAAACATTGACCACGGTACAAAGGACGAGTCTCCATGCTCACCAAGTACATATGCAATGATATCCTTGGAGTCTGTTTTATAATACTCCGCAAGACGTGCGCGAAGTCTCAATGTATCAAGAACCGTACCCGAACCAATGATGCGCTTTTCGGGAATTCCCGAGATCTTGGTAAAAACATATGTAAGTATATCAACAGGATTACTTACGATTATATATACCGCATCGGGAGCGTATTTTGTAATATTGGGTGTTATTGATTTAAGGATATTAATATTGGTCTGAGCAAGCTCAAGTCTTGTCTGACCGGGCTTTCTTGCAACACCCGATGTGATGATTACAATATTGGAATCAACAGCGTCGGGATAGTCACCCGCATAAATGGACTCCGTTGATGAGAAGGGCAAACCCTGTCTTATATCAAGAGCCTCTCCAAGAACCTTTTCCTCGTTGATGTCGATCATTACGATCTCATCAGCAACTCCCTTTACTACAAGGGTATATGCAATTGTTGATCCAACTGCACCTGCTCCTACGATGGTAATTTTCTTTTTCATTTTGATTTCCCCTTTGAAATTAAAATTTGATTATTTCAACTTTCTTTCCAAGCTTCTCAAGCTGAAGCTTTATATCCTCAAGGCTTTTTTCCTTGTGCCTAAGGGATATTTCCTCTGTATGCATCCGATTTACCGCAGTTCCAAAAATTATTCTGATCTCCTCAGCTCTGTCAAAAAGCTCTGCAAGCCTTCCTGCTCCCGAGTCCTTGTGAGGTCTTGGCGCTTCTCCCTGCAGATATTTTGCAACAGCCATGAGGGTTACAACCCCCTCGGTTACAGTGAAATCCCCTATGTGCCCATAGGACATAAGTCCGTCCTCCGGATAACTCGGCTCAAGGATCAGTTCCTTCCCAACATATGCCGAAACCATCAAGGCGGTACTGCCCCCGCACACTGCATACATATCCGCTTTTTCCAAAAAAAGCTCAATTGCTTCTCCGTCAAGGACTTTATCCCTTGGCGGTCCTGCAATAATATTCAGTTTTGCTGTCATTTTGTCAGTTTACTTTTAGCCTTTGCCGTGAACTTCTCCGCGTCAACTATAAATCTTTCGTGGATACCCTCACCGATGAGGTCACATTCATCATATGCCTCCACCTTGAAAACAAGACGCTTTCTGTCAACCTCGGTAAGCGTACATTTTGCCCACACCTTCATTCCGACGGGAGTTGCTGCAAGGTGCTTTACATCAAGACGTGTTCCAACACTTGTGGTATTCTCCTCAAGAGCTCCCTCAAGCGCCTTTACCGCTGTTTTCTCTATAAGAGCGATCATTGCAGGTGTAGCATATACCTCCCTGTCACCGCTCCCAACCTTCACTGCAGTTTTATCAAGACTTACGGTCTCCCCGACCTCTGCTGTAAGTCCTGCTTCAAGCTTCTTTCCTGCCATTATTCTCTCTCCACTCCGGGAATTACAACTGTCTGGAAAAAGTCTGCCGCGCTGTTTGCTGTTACAGAATAATCCTTTCCGTCAACTGTGAGGCATACGCCCTTCTGACAGTTTCCCGAACAGAAGGTTCCTGCAAGTACGACCTCATCGTTAAGACCGTTTGCAGCAATAAGTCTGCGAAGCTCCTCAATCACTCTCTGCGAACCCTTTACGTGACACATACTTCCGATACATACAGTTATTTTCATAATCTATATCCTTTCTTCCGTTTGAATGGTGTTTTTCCATTCGTTGATTTTAACCGTTAATTTTAAGATCAATTTTATATTAGCCTATATCAGCTTTTATTTTTATATCTGCTTTCCTGCAGATGACTTGAAAGCATCACAAGCGACCCTGCCATGTTTTCGTTTTTTACCAGTATATTCCGAGGCACCTCAAGGTGTGTGGGGGCAAAATTCCAAATTGCCATAATCCCCGACTCCATCATCAGATCACATACCTCTTGTGCATGTTTTGCAGGTACGGTGATGACTCCGATCTTCACCCGATTTTCCGTGCAAAAGCTCTTGAAGCGTTCCATGGGATATATGGGTCTGCCGTTTATGTCATCTCCCGGAGAAATGTCAAAGCCCGCTATGATATCCACTCCGTATTCATTGAAGCCTTCATATCCGAGAAGGGCACCTCCAAGCTTTCCCGCTCCTACAAGCACCGCCTTTTTGATGTCATCATACCCAAGAAAGCCCTCAAGCTCGATGATTAGCTCCTCAGTTCTGTATCCCACTCTCGGTCTTCCCGATGAGCTTACGCAGGCAAGATCCTTTCTCACAAGGGCATTTCCCTTTCCAAGCGCCGACGCAATTACTGTCGACGACACATTCTCGGGCTTGGGATCCGGTAACGATTTGAGATAATTCAAATAGCTTGTAAGTCTTCCCAAAACAGCGGAAGTAACAGCATACTGACTCATGAAAAATCTCTCCTTCCAACTATTCTCCAGAAAACCCTATTTTATTACCACCATAATACCACAAAACGCGGATTTTGTAAAATATAAAAAAAGCATATCGGTATATGCAAAACGATATAATGCTAACTGTTTGTTTTTATTCGTGCATTTTGCTATTTTCCCATTATTTTCAAGTGCAAGTTCATGCGTTTTTATTTTTTTAAAAAGTATTTTACCTCATTTTCCCAAAGTTCATATCATTCCTAATATACATTGGTATATATCAGTTTTGAGATTATAAAAAGCGGTCATGACCGCAAGAAAAAGCTGTACCCTACAACCTTCGCTTTTTTTTGAAATCTGTTTCACTTCGAAATTGAGTAATCTCCTATAAAGCAAAATCTCTTTTTCCTTCACGCAAAAAGGAGCTTTAAAAACTCACCAAGTCTTCAAAGCTCCTTTTATACCTAACCTGTTTTCTCAGTTAAGTGTTACCTCGTCCCAAAGCTTTTCAAAATAGCTTCTTACCTCGGGATCGATATTGTGGAAATATTGTGCATTTTCGATGACCTCGTCTGAAGGATAGAGATATTTATTACCCTTAAGTGAATACTCATCGTTTTCCGTTACAAGTGTATTGGGAGATGCATAGCAAATGGTTTCCGCGTTTGCAAGGGCAACCTCCTCCTCAAGCATAAAGTTTATGAACATATGTGCCGCCTCAACATTTTTACTGTTTGAAGGAATACACATTGCGTCAACGAAAATATTTGTTCCCTCCTTGGGATATACCATTTCAAGATCGGGATTATTGGACTGCATTGTCAAGAAGTCTCCCGCATAGTAAGGAGCGATCGCCGCATTGCCGCCCTCCATCTTCTGAAATACCTGATCCATTACTCTTGCTTGAAGAAGGGGTGACTGCTCCTTAAGCTTTGCCGCAGCCTTGTCCCAATCCGCTTTATCAAGAGAATTGACGTCAAGTCCGAGATAATACTGCGCTACTCCAAAAGCGTCTCTTGAGTTATTGAAAGTCAGTATCTGTCCCGAATACTTTTCGTCCCACATTATTCCCCATGAATCGGGAGTTCCCTCTACCATGGTGGTATTATAGATAAGACCAACAAGACCCACGGTATACGGAACTGAATATTCCTCGTTTTCGTCGTAATACATTCCCTTATATTTGTTATCGATATACTGATAGTTTGTGATCTTGGACATATCCATTTTCTGAACAAGTCCTTCCTCTATAAGTCTTTCGATCATATAATCGGATGGGATTATTACGTCATAAGAAACTGCTCCGCTGTTCAGCTTTCCGTACATGGTCTCGTTGTCATCGTATGTGGTATAGTTGACCTTGATGCCCGTAACCTTTTCAAATGCCTTTACAACGGAAAGAGAGCCTTCGCTTCCGTCTGAAATATTCTCTCCCCAGTTAAACACGTTCAAGGTTGTGCCTTCAAGATCCCTTGTGTATTTTCCCCTGAGGGCTGATTCATCGATGTTGTCATTTACAGAACAGGAAGGAAGAAGCACCGCACTGCACGCAAGCATGGAAAGAAGCAGTATAAACGACACTATTTTTTTCATTTATTCGTTTTCTCCTAATTTTTCTTAGATTCTTATTTTTTATTAATATTTTTCTTTTCAGATTTTATCTGAATAACGTTTGAAAGAAGCAGCAAAAGCAGTATTACGATGAACACTATTGTGGACAGCGCATAAAGATCCGGCTTTACGTTCTTTCTTGTAATGCTGTACATATAAAGGGGCAAAGTTTGGAAATCAGCTCCGCTTGTGAAATAGCTTATTACAAAATCGTCCAGCGAAAGTGTGAACGCCATAAGCGCACCTGAAAAGATTCCCGGCATGATCTCCGGAAGCACGACCTTGAAAAACGCCTTTACCGGTGTACAACCAAGATCCATTGCCGCTTCAACAAGAGAGCCGTCCATGCCCTTGATCTTTGGTAGTACATTGAGTATTACATAGGGCAAGTTGAAGGTGACGTGAGCGATCAAAAGTGTTGTGAAGGAAAGCATTTCGGACGCTCCAATGAGTCTTCCAACAAACACGAACAAAAGCATCAGGGAAACACCCGTTACGATATCGGGGTTCATCATTGGGATATTGGTAACCATCATCATTCCCGATGAGATCCGCTTGTTCTTTATCATATTGATTCCAACTGCCGCAAGAGTACCAAGCACCGTTGCTATAGCCGCCGAAGCCAGAGCCAATATAAGGGTATTTAAAAGTGCTTGAATTACCTCGGGCTTTCTGAAAAGCTCCTCGTACCACTTTAATGAAAATCCCTCAAAATTGGTAGTGCTTTTTGCTGAGTTAAAAGAAAATATTATCATTACTACTATGGGTGCATACAAAAATGTGTACACTATTCCCATAAAAGCTCCCGAAAGAGGCGAAAGTCTTTTTTTCATACGATCATACCTCCGTCATCATCGGAAAATTTATTCATGATGGCAAGGCTTATAAGGATAAACACCATAAGCACTAAGGACATGGAAGCTCCAATGTGGTATTTGCTGTTTTTCATCTGTGTTTCTATAACGTCACCCACAAGTCTGATGGTTCCGCCAAGCTTCTGGGAAATATAGAATGTTGACACAGACGGCACAAATACCATGATTATTCCCGACACCACTCCGGGCATTGACATAGGCATCACAAGTCTGCGGATCTTATTGAATCCATTGCATCCAAGATCCTCTGCCGCCTCAAGAAGGGACGGGTGTATTTTTGAAATTGCCGTATAAATGGGAAGGATCATATAGGGCAGATAGTTGTACACCATACCCATGATCACCGCTCCCGGTGTATTGATCATTTCAAGAGGCTCAAGTCCCCACGATGTGATGATGGAATTTATAATTCCGTTTGACTCAATAAGCTGAGTAAGTGAATAGGTTCTGATAAGCAGACTCATCCACATAGGAAGCATTACAAGCATCATCTGTATCTTTTGCGATGACGCCTTGCATTTACTGAGAAAATATGCAAAAGGGTATGCTATCACAAGTGTTATTACCGTTGCTATGACGGAATACAGAACCGATATGAGAAATGTGTCCGCATAGTCGCCAAGGTCGGTTATATTTCCCCATGTAAAAGCTCCTGTATCATCGGTGAAGGCATAATACACCACCACAAAAAGCGGCACAACAATGAATATCGCCGCCCACAGAAAGTACGGAGCATTGGTTATTACACCCGCAAAGCTCTTCTTTTCAGCTACAGCCTTATTCATCGCCTTCCTCCGAGGACTCCCCGTCCTCACCCTCGGGATCCATATCGTCACTGAAGCTGCTGTAGTCTCCGAATGTTCCGGAATACTCGGACTTTTTCATGATATGAATGGCATCGGGCTCTATATATACTCCTACCTTCTCTCCAACATAGCTGATGTCCGTTGTCTGAATCAGCCACTTGAAGCCGCATACATCGATTATGATCTCATAGTGTACGCCCTTGAAGGTTACCGATGTAACCTCTCCTGTGAGCATCGCCTTCTCGGAATCAAGAGGAACGATGTCCACGTCCTCCGGACGTATCACCACATCAACGGGCTCGTATTTTCCAAAGCCTGTATCGAGGCATTTGAACTCCCGTCCGTCGATCTTTACCCTGTAATCCCCAAGCATTACGCCGTCAACTATATTGGATTCTCCAATGAAGTCGGCAACAAAGGCATTGACAGGCTCGTTGTATATATCGGTGGGCGTGCCGATCTGCTGGATCTTACCGCCGTTCATTACCACGATCTTGTCGGACATGGAAAGAGCTTCCTCCTGATCGTGAGTTACAAAGATGAACGTAATTCCAAGCTGACGCTGTATTCTCTTAAGCTCACTTTGCATATCCTTACGAAGCTTATAGTCAAGAGCGGCAAGAGGCTCGTCCAAAAGCAGAACCTTGGGGCGATTTACCACCGCTCTTGCAATTGCAACTCTCTGCTGCTGTCCGCCCGAAAGCTTGTCCACCTTGCGCTTATCATATCCCTTGAGACCCACAAGCTCAAGCATTTCCATTACTCTTTCCTTGATCTCATTTTCCGGCACCTTGCTTACTCGAAGCCCAAAGGCTACGTTATCGTATACATTATAGTTGGGAAACAGCGCGTATCTCTGAAATATGGTGTTTACATGACGGCGATACGGCGGTACCCCGTTTATTCTTTTTCCGTCAAAAAAAACATCTCCCGAATCCGGCTCGATGAAACCTGCAATTATTCTCAGCGTGGTGGTCTTTCCGCAACCTGACGCGCCAAGTAACGTGACAAACTCCCCGTCTTCTATGGACAGGCTAAGATTGTCAAGTATAGTTTCACCGTCAAACGACACAGTGATGTTATTAAGATCTATTAATTTGTTCTTTGACATTTTTTGCATCCCCCTTTGCGGCAAAAGCCGCGTAAAGCCGTATACAGCTCTGCGCGAACTCCACATATAGCTAACCGTATCCCCCGCAAAGAGTTTTTCTACAGCCGGGCAAAAAGCCTAACTGAACATACGGTTTCTCAAACAAAATTGTTACGGTTCCTGAAAATCCCAAAGCCTTGGGAAAATTGGAACTGCAATATGTGTACATCTATTTTTTTCGGAAAACGGTCAAAAAAGAAAAAGACCGTCCGTCAGCCAAATGCTGAAAAAAACGATGATATATCCGAGGTGACCTTTGCTTCACACATCGGAATGTTGGCACAGATGCAAAAATCGTGCTATTAAATTTTATTTGATAGTGTCACTCGCTGACACATAATGTCAACAGTTATTATAATCATTTTGCTTTAGTTTGTCAATAGTTTTTTTGATTATTTTACTTTTTTCACCTTTATTTTCGCTTTTTTATTACCCTTGCCTGTAATTTGCCGCAAACAGCCCCAAGCACACGCAATATAGTGTGATATTTCCCCTCGAAAAGATCATTATAAAAACCGCCGCCACCCACATTACAAACAAAATACCAAACGAAATAGCTGCTGTGATCCTGTAAACCCTGTCGGGCATGAAAAATTTATCAAGTAAAAGCTCTGCAACGCTTCCGCCGTCAAGGCTTTTTACCGGCAACAAATTGAACACTCCGAGGATCAGATTCGCAAAAGCAAATCCCGATGCAAATGACAGCAGCATCACAAGTATCCCCACTGTTATATTCGCAAGACTTCCCGACAGAAGCACAGCCGCTTTTTTCCACTCCGATGCTTCAAGTCCGTCTGCTTTTATAACAGCACCCCCAAAGGAAAGCCTCACGGAGCAAACGTCAATTCCAAGGATCGCCGCCGCCATAAGATGTCCTCCCTCGTGAACTGCCGCCGCCATTATGGGCAAAAGTATATTTTCACTTCCCGACACTGCCAGTAAAACGGCAATGGGTAAAAATGATAATATGTCAATCGAGATCCTTTTGATAAAGTCCTCCTCCCTTTTCAAAAAAGCTTTGCTGACTCTATTATATTTTCACCAAGGGCTTACTATTCATGCTCCACGCCCGTCAGATCAAATTCGGGAATAAAGGCGCGGTCCGAGGATTCTGCAGACTGCAAAAATCCTTCAAAGCCATATTTTTCAGCCTCCTTGACAACACTTTCATATTCAAATGTTGTGAGCCTTCTTGCAAGATTTCCCGTCATGTCCTTTATGGGTGTATACTGCCTCATAAGGCTTAGACGGATCTGGTGGGGCTTGAAGCTTTCACCAAGCCTTCTTATAGCCTCAATGCTGTTTTTTCTTTCTCCCGGAATGCAAAGATGCCTTACAATTACACCTTTTTTTATCAGTCCCTCCGATGAAATAACAGGGTCGCCCACTTGACTGTACATCTGCTTTATCGCCTCCATGGCAATATCGGGATAATCTTGAGCATGGGAAAGCCTTGCGGCAGCTTCATAAACGGCGTATTTATAATCGGGCAGGTACACATCAACAAGGCCTTCAAAGCACCCGAGTATTTCGGGGGAATCATACCCACCCGTATTGCAAATGATGGGCAGACCAAGCTCCTTTTTCACAGGAAGAAGCGCCTCACGTATGCTTGGGGCAAAATGCGACGGGGTTACAAGATTGATATTATGCGCCCCCATTTCTTTCAGCCTGAAGCAAATTTCAACAAGCTGATCTCCGCTTATCTCCTTGCCAAGCT
>SVUF01000047.1 GCA_015063395.1 Oscillospiraceae bacterium | reverse complement strand
TAGGCATTGGGACTTGAATCGTAATGGAGTCCACCTTTGCTCCGTATAAGGTTTTGACCGTGACGGTAGCCTCGCCGCCTCCCACTGCAGTTACAAGTCCTGTGGATTTGTCAACAGTGAGAACGGACTCATCAGAGGAGCTCCATTCAGCCTTTGGTGCATAGGTGTTGACAGGAAATATGGTAAACTTAAGCTTAAGAGTCTCGCCGATCTCAAGGGTTTGAGGAAGCTCTTCCTTGTTGTTGATGGCAACACTTTCAGGTCTTTGGATAACTACGATCTCATATGTACCGCAAACGGTATCGTCAACTACGCTATATGCCATAACTGTACAGATCTCCGACCCATTGGAGTTGAATACAAATGATTCTGTCAAAAGACCTGTTTCGTCAATTTTTCCAACTCTTGAATTGCCAAGGATCCAATACACCTCCTGTGAGGCATTTTCAGGGTAAACTTTTGCTTTGAATTTATATGTTTTGCCTGCGTCGATATATGATCTTCCGCCCTCTTTACCATTGATGATTATTTTTTCGGGTTTAACAAATGGCTCGGTTTCAGTTGGTGTTGGATCGGGGGTCACAGTGGGCTCTGCAGTTGGGGTCACGGTGGGTTCCGATGTTGGAAGGAGGGTTGTGGGTGTTGGTGTGGGAGTAGGAGTTGGAATACTGTCTTGATAAACAGTAACGGCACATTCAGCGGTGTAATGCTCCGTAGCCGCTACAATAGTTGCAGTACCAACTGATCTTGCCACAACTCTCCCTGAGGCAGTAACAGTTGCAACAGATTCGTTTGAGCTGGAAAAAGTGATTTTGGTGTCACTGCCGTTTCCAAAAACAGTAGCAGTCAAGTTAAAGAATTCTCCCACAAGCATATCTCTTTTGTAGGTGTTCAAAACGATTCCCTCATCGTAGGGAAGGGTTGTTGACTCACCGACGGGAATATCGGGAGTATATATCAATATAGGATCATCATTTGCATTGCAAGACACAAAAGACAAAACAATCAGTGCCAAGGCAATAAACAAGGAAGCTTTTTTCATAATCGACCTCACTGTATAATATGCTACATTTTAATTATATTACATATTCAAATTCATGTCAAGACGGTTTCTTTGAATATATTTGAAATTTTACGAGCCAAAATATAGCACTTCGGTATTTTTGAAAAAGAAACGGTCATCAGTTTAAATTCAGTTAATATTGGGGTGATATGATTACACGGTAATTAATTATAAGGAGAATGATAAAATGACGCAGAATGCTCCATGGCTTAAGTTCTACGGTGATACTCCCCATACACTTACATACCCCGACTATACTCTTTATGAAATGGTCAAAGAAACTGCAAATAAGTATCCCGAGGATTATGTATACGAATTCATGGGAAAGAAGACAAAGTACCGAGAGCTTCTTTCAAAAATAGATGTAGTGGCAAAGGCTTTTACAGCAATGGGAATTACAAAAGGCGACAGGGTTACAATTGCCCTTCCAAATACTCCCCAGGCAATTGATGCCATGTACGCTCTCAACAAGATCGGTGCTATACCAAATATGATACACCCCCTTTCTGCTCCTGCAGAAATCGCCTTCTATCTGAATTTTTCAAAGAGCAAGGCGATAATCGTACTGAACAAATTTTACGGAAAGCTTGAGTCCATCAGAAGTGAGCTTAAGTATTCACCAAAGGTGATTGTGGCAAAAATTCCCAATGAACTTTCACCTATAATGAAGCTTGGTTATGCTGTAACACAGGGAAGACGTGACCCAAAGATTCCCGATGACAATGCTCATATTATGTGGAATGATTTCATAAGCGGAGGGAAAAATGCAGTTCTTCCCAAAAACGTGGGAATGACTGCTGACGAATGTGCTATAATTCTTTATAGCGGCGGCACAACGGGAACAACAAAGGGAATCGCACTTTCCTCAAGAAACTTTAATGCCCTTGGACTTCAGACAGCAGCGGCAAGCGGATATGATATACACGGCATGAAGATGCTTTCTGTAATGCCCGTGTTTCATGGCTTTGGACTTGGAGTCGGAATACATACTGCAATAATCGGCGGTTGTATGTGCATCCTTATTCCTCAGTTTTCAGTGAACACATATGCAGATGTGCTGAAAAAGAAAAAGCCAAATTTCATCCCCGGTGTTCCAACACTTTTTGAAGCGCTTCTCAGATGTGAAAATCTTGAGGGAGTGGATCTGTCATTCCTGAGAGGTGTATTCTCGGGCGGAGACTCACTTTCCACTGAACTTAAGGCAAAGATCGACAAGTTTCTGAAGGATCACAATGCTCCCGTACAGGTAAGAGAGGGCTACGGTACAACGGAATGTGTAACAGCTTCATGCCTGACACCCATTAACTATTACCGAGAGGGAAGTATCGGTGTTCCTTTCCCGGATACATATTATACCATCGTCCGTCCGGGTACAATTGAAGAGATGTGTGCAAACGAGGAGGGCGAGATCTGTCTTCGCGGACCTTCCATGATGCTTGGTTATATTGACAACCCCGAGGAGACTGCGCAGACCCTGCGTATGCACTCCGATGGCTACAAGTGGCTTCATACAGGAGATCTTGGAAAGATGGACGAGGACGGATTTGTTTACTTTAAGCAGAGAATTAAGAGAATGATCGTTTCCTCGGGCTACAATGTATACCCGTCACAGCTTGAAAACATAATTGACGGACATGAAAAGGTTCTTCTCAGCTGTGTGATCGGTGTTAAGGATGCCTACAAGATTCAAAGAGTAAAGGCTTTTGTAGTTCCAAAGCCCGGAGTTGAGCCCACAGATGAGCTGAAGGCGGAGATCATGGCATATTGCCGAGAGAATATTGCAAAATATGCAATGCCATCGGATATTGAGTTCCGTACAGAGCTTCCAAAAACACTTGTGGGAAAGGTTGCATACCGTGTTCTTGAAGAGGAAGAAGCGGCAAAAAATCAATAATAAAAGAGTCTGTAATAAATTGGGCTGTAAAACTCAAAGGGGTTTTACAGCCTTTTTTGGTGCGCCCGATATGGGCAAAGCTCCGGATTGACGAACAGAAATCGCATATAAGGCTGACTTGGGACGGACGACTCTGCCAAACAAGAAGTCCAATGCTACCCGAATCCCATACAGTAGATGCGGCGGTTACGGAATGAAGGTTATTGTTCTTACTCGGGGCGGCCTGCAAGGCACGCTCCCATCTTCCCATAGGAGTAAGCCGTGTCGAAAGGCAGCGGTTGAACTTGCAGAAGTCAGCTCCACTCATAGTACCGAAGAAGTGGCTAATCACCACAGAGGGAAGGGGTGGACGGGGGTTAGTCGCCCCCTCCTACCCGATTTATGGACCAATTCACAATTTTATGATATAATTATAAAAAAGCTATTGACTTTACAGTTAACTATAATGTTATAATGATACCGAAAGAGGTGATTACATGATAAAAATAGGTGATTTAGCAAAGATTTGTAATGTCAGCACGCAAACCTTGCGGTATTATGATTCTGAAGGTGTATTAAAACCTGACATTACCGATCCGTCAAGCGGATACCGATTTTATTCGGTCGATGCTGTTGAAAAGTATAAAAAGATTTTATTTTACAAGGATCTCGGATTTTCCTTGGATGAGATCAAAAAAATACAGTTGGCTACAAATGAAGAATTGAAAGATATTCTGAAAAATAAAAAGGCAACCTTGTCAGAATCCATCGACAGATTCAAGGAACAAATCAAAACAATAGACGGTATTTGTGAAGGCAATCAGAAAAAGCCTGTTCTATCTGAAATACTTCTTTTGCCTTTTGAAAACGATGCACAAGTAGTTGGCAAATGGCAGCTCTGCGGAAAGATCCTTAATGAGAACGACTTGAAATCTTTGGAAGACGTAGGTGCAGATATCGCCGACAAGGAAATCATCTTTATGCCGGGCGGTGCATTTGCTTGGAAGTATTTTTGGACGAAAGGAACGCTATACAGAATTTCTCCGAAGTACACATTCGCCATTCCGAATTCCTATAAAAGCTTTGAGAAAAGTGGCGTTCGATATATGATCGTGCAGTTTATGAGTGACGAGTGTATTGACAACGGAGAAGACACATTGCTTCTTTTATATCGTCAAATTGATACTGTTGCATATACGGAGCATCAAATACGCCCCAACATTGATAAAACAGATCTGCCCTATATTGATGATGAATCGGTTTTCGGTTTATGGGTAGCACTTGATTACGTTCCTACGATATCCGATTTTAGTCCTCAAGAAAGATATAGTGACGATGAAGACATTTATGTGGTAGATATCAAATTCTTATCTCGCGGTATCTGCACAAGAACGGTTCGCACTATGTCGGGAAATGCAACCTATATGCTCCGATACACAAAGGGCTTTGTGCTCAATGATAAGGAAATGACTGCCGAAGAATATCAGATCAAATCAATAAGTGGCAAGGATTTTCTTTTCGTACAGCACAAATCCGGAGATTATTTTTACGGTGGCATGACGCCGCATTGGTATGTTTTTGAAAGAAAGGATAATTGATATGAAAAAATATATAGCTTTAATTTGTGCAATTCTCATGCTGTTATTGACAGCTTGTAACAAGCAAACGCCGCCCAATGAAACACCTACTGATGCTCCTACACAGTCGGAACAACCAACAGATAACGGTGAAACTACACCTCCTCCGGAGGAGAAAAATCCTATAAATACTATGGAAAAGCTGGCAGACGTTGATGGTGTAATTTCCGTAACTAAGCAAACGTTTTCACAACAGATAAAGGGTGCAGTAGCATACAAAGTGCTGTATGAGTCTGAAAACGGGAAGCTGGCAGCTGACGTAGTTCTTCCCAATGATTATGCAAACGAAAATAAGCATTATCCCGTTTTAATATATTTCCCTCAAATAGGCACATACATAGAATCCCTCGCATCAAATTACGCGCTTAACGATATTATCGTAATTCGTCCGTATGCAAGAGGATATGGTGAAAGTGAAGGCGTTAGAGATCTTGGCGGTAAAAAGGATCTTGCAGACTCTCAAAAACTTTTGGAAATTTTTAATTCCGCAAGCTTTATTGTAAATTCCAAGATTTTTGTTGCTGGTTCATCCGAGGGCTCTATTAATGCACTCCGTTTGTTTGCAGAGGACACAAACAAGCGAATCAGCGGTTGTGCCGTTGTTGATGTCATAGCCAATCTTCCTGCGTTTGGAGAGTTTAGGGGCGAAGGCATACAGAATCTCTTCACATCTTTGATCGGTAAGACATATGAAGAATCTCCCGAAGAATATGATCTTCGTTCTGCTGTAAAATTTAGTGATAAACTTGATCGACCGATTTTGATTCTTCACTTCCTACAAAGCCCACTTATTTCTGTAGAACAAACAGATACACTCTATGATTTGATAAAAAACACAAACAAACAATGTACATATCATAAAATTGATGCTTTGTCCGGTGATTTTCAAGGAGAGAGCCTACAAAGATTGCTTTCTTGGATAAATAAGTATGATTAAGAGAATTATTTCGTTTCTTTTTACGCTGTTGATTGTATGTGGTTTCGTAAGTTGTAATCAAGATACTACAAATACTGATGAATCAACAGATACAACCACAAATATTGAAGAAGCAGAGTCAACGCCCTTAGAACAGACCGACTCTGATTATATCGTTTGTACCGATTGGATGAAATTCTATTTTTCGAAAAAGGATTTTGAGGAATCGGATATTGTTGATATTGTAACCGAAGCAGAGTCCGTGATGGCAGACGTTAGAAACTATCTCAAAGTAAATTACATTTTAGAAGAAGCAGAAGAAATCGTTTGCTATTTTGACAGCACATATCGAAATAAAGATGGACAAAAACGTTCGTGGTGTTCTTGGGACGAAAAAGAAATGTACTGTATTTCGCTTGATGATTTTGTTCACGAATATGTGCATATGATAAGCGAAAATAATGAGGATCTTGTTTATCATCCGAGCAAACTTTTTAGCGAAGGTTTGGCACAGTATGTAAGCTTGAATTTTTATGATGGGATCGCAACAAAGCAGTACACATTTTTTAAGGAAGAGTCCGTTTCAAAAAACTCAAACGCATCGGAGCATCAGATGATATGCGATCTTTTGTCGGATAATGGGCTTGCATATAACGCTGAAAACTACAACAAAGCTTTTGTAGCAATATTGGATAAAAATTATGATGTTACAAAAATCGATGTAAATAGTGATTTTTACAAATACAACATCGGGCAAATTTTCGTTGATTATTGTATCAATCAACTTGGCGGACTTGAAAAATTTGTCTCCGTATATTGTGACAGCGTGACAATTGCCGATGTATACGGAAAGTCTGTTGATGACCTTGTTATCGAAGCATGTGCTTACAATACATCTACATTTTACAAAGATTAAGGAGCAGGTAGAAAATGACTTTGCCAAAGGATTTGCAAATATATTGCAGAAATAGAATTTTAAAAAGAGTCATTCCTTGTATCATTCTGATTTCCGTATTTGCAACAATATTGGCTTTATGGGGTAGCGTTATTTTCAAATAAAAACTACCGCCGAGAGTAACCTTTTGGTCGCTCTCGGCGGTGGTTTGGTGCGCCCGAAGAAGTGGCTAATCACCACAGAGGGAAGGGGTGGACGATAAGAAGTTGTGTGAAATCAAAGGAGAAGTCACAAGAAACAACTTATCGAAACACCGTGTACGGACCCGTACGCACTGTGTTGTGGGAGGACGGGGGTTAGTCGCCCCCTCCTACCCGATTAAAAGAAAAATTTATTTTAAGTTAATACAAATAACAGATAATGGAATTAACATTTTATGTGTATATTAAAAATGGAAAATATGGTATTATAATAATGTAAAAAAGATTGGATAAGGAGGTCGAATTTATGGGAAGAAAAAATTCTCTGTACAAATCGGAAAGATTTATGAATTTTCGCAAAATGCTTGACCGCGCAGAAGAAAAGTATGGCGGCAAAGTAGCATTTATGTATAAACAGGACGGCGAAATAATCGAGAAAACATATAAAGATGTAAATGATGATACAAAGGTGCTGGGAACTGCTCTTGCGGCACTTGGACTTTTGAATGCTCATGTTGGAATTATCAGTCAAAACAGCTATCAATGGATATCCGTATATTTGACCGGTCTTGCGGGAAGCGGAGTGTTTGTTCCCATCGATCGAGAGCTACCCTTTGAAGAGATCGCGGACATCATATCGGAAAGTGATTGCAGGGCTGTGTTCTATCAAGATAAATATGAAGAACAAATGCGCTTAGCCGCGGAAAAGCTTCCGTTGGTGGAATATTATATAAATATAGACAAAAAGGAAGAAAAAGAAGAAGGCAAGTTTTTGTCAATGGAAGGACTTATGCGCCGAGGCAGAAGACTTCTGCAGACAGGGGACTCAACGTACACAAAATGCCGTCACGATACGGGCAAGATGAAAATGCTTGTGTATACCTCGGGAACAATGGGAAACGCAAAAGGAGTAATGCTTTCGGAAAAGAATCTGATTGCGGATATCTATTATGGCTTACAGATAATGGAGTGCAAGGAGCGGTGTCTTTCGGTGCTTCCTTTTCACCATACCTATGAGTCGGTGTGCGGAATTTTAGGGTCATTGCAGTCGGGTGCAACAATATGTATAAATGAGGATCTTCGAAGCCTTATGGCAAACCTCAAGACCTACAGCCCCGATTATATTTTTATAGTTCCTGCTATAGCAGAAAGCTTCTATAAGAGGATATGGAGAAATGCGGAGAAAAACGGAAGCACAAAAACACTTATGGCGCTGACGAAGCTGAACCGAGGACTTCGAAAAATGGGTATGGACAAGAGCGACATGTTTTTCAAGGCAATCAAGAGGTCGTTTGGAGGCAAGCTTAAGCTTATCATATGCGGAGGCGCTCCTGTGCGTACTGAGGTAGCGGAGTTTTTCAGGGATATCGGAATTGAGTTCATAAACGGCTATGGGCTCACAGAATGTTCCCCTCTTGTCAGTGTAAACAAGGTTAAATTTAACGATCCCGCTTCTGTGGGTGTGCTGTTGCCATGCCTTGAATGTAAGATCGACTCTCCTGATGAAAACGGAGAGGGTGAGATATGCCTTAAGGGTGACAATGTAATGATGGGGTATTATAAAAATGATATTGCCACGGAAGCTGTGTTTGAGGAAAGCGGATGGTTTCATACAGGAGATCTTGGAAGGCTCAATTCATCGCGTCAGCTTTTCATCACCGGCAGAAAAAAGAACCTCATCGTTTTGCAAAACGGAAAGAATATATGTCCCGAGCAAATTGAGGGATATGTAATGAGCATCCCCTATGTTTCGGAAGCGGTGGTGTTTGCACTGCGCAATCAATCGGGAGAGGAAATCGGTTTGGGTGTTGAGGTGTATCTTGATGAAGAACAGGCAAAGGGGTTTACAAAGGAACAGCGATGTCAGAAACTAAAGGACGACATCAATGAGCTGAACCGAAGACTGCCGAGATACAAAAATATAAGCACGGTGAAAATCAGATCTACAGCATTTGAAAAGACGGCAACAAAAAAGATAAAAAGGATAAATAACAAATAAGGAATAGTAAAAGGACGGTGGGGCAATTGAAGAAGGTAATCGTGATTGGAGCAGGGTCCAGAGGCACAGTGTATTCAAAATTCATGAAGGAAATGGAAAAGGATTTCACTGTTGTTGCCGTGGCAGAGCCCGATGACCGTAAAAGAAACTATATAAGGGACATGTTTGACATACCCGAGGAAATGTGTATGGCATCTTGGGAAGATTTCCTGTCGCGTCCGAAATTTGCAGATCTTGCCGTAATTGCCACAATGGACAGAGATCATTATGCACCTGCCATGGCGGCAATAGAAAAGGGATATGATCTTTTGTTGGAAAAGCCAATGGGGGCGACTCCCGAGGAATGTTGCGAAATCGAAAGAGCCGCTGCGGAAAAGGGAGTGCTGGTTCTTGTGTGCCATGTGCTCAGATTCACCAAATTTTTCAGAGGGTTGAAAAAGCTTATTGATGAAGGGCTTGTAGGAGACGTGGTTCATATACAGCACTCAGAAAATGTGGGTAATCTCCATCAAAGCCATAGCTTTGTCAGAGGCAATTGGCGCAACAGTGAGGAGTCCACGCCCATGATCGTCCAAAAGACCTGTCACGATATGGATATAATGCAGTGGCTTGTGGGAAAGAACTGCACACGGGTTCATAGCTTTGGCGGACTTTATTATTTCAAGAAGGAAAATGCACCTGAGGGTTCTCCCGAGTATTGCGAGGACGGATGTCCTGTTGCGGACACATGTTACTACAATGCAAGAAGGATATATTTTGATATATACCGAGAAAGCACCTTTGCAAGATCAGCGGCACGTACTTCGGTGCGTCCGACTGACGAGGAGCTTACCAAAGCCATAAAGCATAGCAATTATGGAAAATGCGTTTTTAAAATGGATAATAATGTAGTGGATCACCAAACGGTGAACCTTGAGTTTGAGGGCGGTGCCACTGCAAGCTTTTCAATGTGTGCCTTCAATAAGGGCGGACGCTACATAAGAGTAATGGGGACCAAGGGAGAGCTTTGCGGAAACATGGGCGACACCTTGAGATTTTATGATTTTGCCACCAACAGCGAAAGGGTCATAAGCATAGCCGATGCAGTGATCGGGGACTCGATTGACGGCGGTCACGGAGGCGGAGACGGAGGAATAGTCAAAGCGTTGAGGGATAGGCTCAACGGATCTATTGGTGATGTTGCCATTTGCTCCATTAAGGAGACATGCAGAAACCACCTGATAGCATATGCCGCAGAGGAGTCCAGAATAAGCGGAAAGGTAATTGATATGGCAGACTATGAAAAGTCTCTTGGCGGTCTTAAATAAAATATAATTATAAATAAGGAAAAAGCGTATCAAAGAGTCAAGGCTCAATGATACGCTTTTTCCTATAAACTGTGATAATGAAAAAGTCAAAAAAACAGAAAAAATATAATTTGAGGTATAAAAGGGAACAAAAAGTTAAAGAGTAAGGTTTGTGAAACAAAATTAATACACGGTTAAAAAATGCAAAAAAAATCAGACTTCTTTGTTGGTGGCGGCACCTTCAAATAGTCTTTCCATAGTAACTTCCAAAATTCTTGCGGCGGCAAATACCTCGCGATCGGTAGCAATGCGGATCTGACCCTCCAGTTTTGAATAGCTTGTGGGATTGATGTCACAGCCAAGGGACTGCATTTTTGAAATAAAATCTTTTTGTTTGATTCCTCTTTCCTTACGCAATTTTTCGATGTTTTTTCCGACTAAATTACAATCACCGTAAACCTTTTTTCTAATTTTCATCCGAAAACACCCCATTTTAAAAAAATATTAACAATTTGCTCTTAAATTATACGACAAAACCCCTTGACAAAATTCCGAAAAAGAATTATAATACAGATAATTCCGCTACGGAATTATAAATTATTTGTAACCAAGCCGTAGAAGGTGAGAAATGAAGCGGCACATTTATGAAATAAAAGCATTCGAGGAAAATTTACTTAAAAAAAGTGACGCCACGTTACACACCGCTTTTTGAGTGAAGGGACTGAGAATGCAGACATTGTGTAAATGGACCGAGGTACCCCGAAATTGTTTTTTACCGAGCAAACGGCAAAAAATATTTTTTAAAGGAGATTTTCAAAATGAAATCAAACAAAGGTTTTTCACTCGTTGAATTGATCGTAGTAATCGCGATCATGGCAATCATCGCAGGAGTAGCAATTCCTGTATATTCAGCTTACATCACAAAGGCAGAGGAGTCAAATTCTGTTCAGCTTTGTGCTGACGCTGCATATGCTGCTGAGCTCGCAAACATCGAGTACGGTACAACAGCAACTGTTGCTGTAACTGCAACAACAGCAACAATCACATTTGCAGATACAGATGATACTACAACAAATGAAAATCTTGCAGCAGCACAGGTTCAGACAGTAGCAAATGATGAAAAGGTTGTAGCAAGCGGTGCGGTAGTAACAATTACTTTTGCAAAGAGCCTTTCTGAGGAAGGTGTAACAAAGGCTGAAGAAGCTTTGGCAAGACTTAACTAATTAAAACTACTTCAAAACAATCCCCCATCCCGCCCAGACAAACGGGTTGGGGGAAAATTTTTGTAAATGCTTTGTAATGACCGAAAAGAGATAAAAAACGGAAATTAGTCAAACGAATATATGTCATTAGTATATCCCTTTTCAGACATTACAAAGCAGAACCGCAAACAAATAAAGAAAGGAAAATATTATGAAAAACTTTTTCAAAAAAAGCCACTCTAACAAAGGTTTTTCCCTTGTTGAGCTTATCGTAGTAATTGCGATCATGGCAATTATCGCAGGCGTTTCAATCCCGATTTACAATGTTTATATTGATAAATCCGAAAAAGGAAATGATGTATCTTTAGTAGGTGATGTAATTAAAGCAATTGAAATTGGCGTAAACTCTGCTCAATTTGTGCCGTCAAATTCGGTTCAAATTAGTGCAACAACTTATCCTGTTGGCTTTGTGCTTTTAACTAATGAGGGAATTAAAGTTCTTACCTCAGGTACTCAGGTTGTAAAAGATGATAGAGTTTGTGAATTTGTAACTATTGAAAATTCGTATAGTGTATCTAAAACGGTTCAGACTTTTTACTGTGATGGACTTTTAGGTGCTTGTTCTGGAAGCGCAAGTGGTGATGTGTATACGATTTCCGGACCGAGTACTGTAAAATACTGTAAAACTCATTCTCAAAATGTAAATGTCGAAACAGTGTCCAACAAACAGTATGATACTACAATTGGAATTAGTGGTAGCGGTTTTTTAGTACATAATAGCCATTCTCCTAAAACCCAAAAAACGGATCCGATTTCAGGAAATATTGTTGAAGGAACATTATATTTCCCAAATTCAAACAATGAAAATAAATGTGATTTTGCTTATAATGGTAGTACAAGTTTTGATTCAGATCATATTGTAAATGGTGCAAACGGGGTAGCTATGGATACAACACATCCAATCTATCAAGCAATTTCCGCAGCATATGGTGATATTTCACAAATAAAGCTTTCTTATGATAAATGGTCATCCGAAGAAGGCTTGGAATTTGCAACATTTTATGCAGGTGCACCAATGGTCATGGATAGAATGGAAACACTAACAGGTTTGTTAGCATTAGCAGGCGGTACTTCATTAGGAGCAAATACCCTTGGTCTTTCAACAACCTATAGCAGTGGGGAAGATGTCTTAAGTAAGGTTTGCGATAATGTTCTCAACACTTTCCAAACTGAAGAAGCATGGCTGCAAAGATGGAATGTAGCTGGAAATAAAACGTGGGACGGTTATGGATTTGATCTTACAGGACGTGAAAATTATTCTGCTGCACGTATGGCTTACAATGTAGGATTTGCTTCATATCTTGAGGCTAAAAAATACGATAGCACTTATGTAGATATTATTAAAAACTTTAATTCACAGGAATTATTGGGAGTAGGACTTCCCGGACTTGTGTGTACAGATGCGTTTACCGATTCCGAAAGCCCCTTGAAATCAAAGTTTAATAATGATACGAAATTTGCTGAGGTTGCAGCTTTATTTGAAGAATACAAAAATTCTAAAGCATGTGAGGAAAATGGCAGGGTGTTCTATCAGACGATGAAAACCTTTAAAGACACAGAGAAATTTGCAAATGAAAGCGGAGATATGTTCGGTTATTATAACTCATATGTAGATGAAATAGCCGGACTCTACAAAGCGGCACAGGACGTTGCCGGAGAAGGAATTATAATAGCTGTTTCTGTTGAAAATGGAAAGGTTATTTATGATGTATTCCCCTCAGCCGCCGATCCTCGTGAAAAATAAGTCAATATTGACTTGAAAATCTAAATATAATAACCCACCGATCAGGAATTTCTTGCCTGTTTCGGTGGGTTTGATTATATAAATATAATTTGCGGCACATCAACCGCGACTACCCTTTAATTATATCACAAAAAAACTGATTTGTAAACCCTTTTTGTGCAGAAAAATGGAAATCTATGTTTTGCCTAAAAAATAATTGTAAAGTTCGTACAATATACCAATTGATTTTTCGAGAAAAATGTGCTAATATATAGATGCAAAGGAAAGTAAGAATAAAAAAGAAACGGAAGGTACGGTCCAATGTACAATTAAAAAAAGACTTCATGAAAAATAAGGATCAGAAGAAATAAAAAAGAAAGAAGATCCGTGAAGTCTTAAAATGCTTTAAGTTTTTGGAAACTCACACAAAATAAGTGGTATTCTCATTAGAGAAAGAAGAAGTTAAGAGTATTTATGTGGAGGGGTGATCGGAAAGCTTGAAGAAAATTGAACGAAAGAGAGGAATAAAATAGATGTTAGATATCAAGAACCATAAGTAACCCTTGATTGCGGAGTGTGTATCGTGATCAAGGGTTACTTTTTTGCTTTATGGGAGATTTCTTGATTTTGAAATGGAATAAGCTAAAAAAGGGCACTGTTGCGGAATGTAGCTATCTCTGCAGCCGTGGGCTGCTTTTTAATAATATAGGAGATTGCTTGATTTTGAAATAGAATAAGTTTAAAAAGGGCACTGTTGCGGAATGTAGCTATCTCTGCAGCCGTGGGCTGCTTTTTAATAATATAGGAGATTGCTTGATTTTGAAATAGAATAAGTTTAAAAGGGGCACTGTTGCGGAGTGTAGCTTTCCCGGCAGCCGTGGGCTGCTTTTTAATAATATAGGAGATTGCTTGATTTTGAAATAGAATAAGTTTAAAAAGGGCACTGTTGCGGAGTGTAGCTTTCCCGGGCAGCCGTTGGCTGCTTTTTAATAATATAGGAGATTGCTTGATTTTGAAATAGAATAAGTTTAAAAGGGGCACTGTTGCGGAATGTAGCTTTCCCGGGCAGCCGTGGGCTGCATGACATAAATAGGTGTAAATATAAAAATTATGAATTTATGAAAAATACTTGACTAAATTATGATTTTGTGATAATATGATTTTGTGTGAAACGTTGTAGAAAAGAGATGGTTTTTATGGCAAAGTATTGTACCCACTGTGGAAATCCTGTAAATGAAAATGCAGTGATCTGTCTTAAGTGCGGATGTGAGATCAAGGATAGTGTAAATGAGGCGAATAACAAAAAGACCTCGTTGAACGGTAATGTTTCTTTGGCGTGCGGTATTATCGGAATCATCTTTGCGTGGATCTTTGCCTTGGTTGGACATATTGCTTCCATCATCGGAATAGTATATGGAATCAAAGAGAACCAAGAAACAGGAAAATCAACAGGACTTGTGCTTGGCATCATCGGAGAGGTTTGCTCGGTGATCTCGTCGGCGATCGGAGTTATGATATCGCTCGGTCTTGTTTAAAAAAGTATACTTTTGCCCTAATGGGCGTTTTGTATAAATTTTATGAAAGGGGATTTTTACTATGAAGTTTTGTCAGAATTGCGGCGCAGAGATCAATGAAAATGCAGTTGTATGTGTAAACTGTGGTTGCGCAATCGCTCCTGAAAAGAAAGAACCCACTCCTGCAACAGACGGAATGGCACTTGCTATCAAGATTTTCTTGATCATCGGATGTATTGCACAGGGTTGGATGGTCCTTCCTCTCGCATGGTGCTTGCCCATTACAATTTCCACATTCAAGAAGTTCAAGACAGGCGAGCCTGTTGGCACAGGTCTTAAGGTTTGCGCATTGTTGTTTGTAAACACAATCGCAGGTATTTTGATGCTTTGCCGTTCCGACGATAAATAATTTTCGCGGTTCAATTTAAGGCTCAAATATCTTACATAAAAAATCCATAGAATTCACAATGTGAGCTCTATGGATTTTTGTTTTATAGTATCAAAGTCAATGCAATATAGGTCAGTCGTCAAGCTCGCGATCCCATTCGGTGATCTTTTAGCGCTTCGCTTTCCAACACTATTATAGAAAAATAGGTCTCCAATATTATTGGTGACCTTTAAAGCTTTTTTATGCTTGGAATGTTACCAAAAACGATGCTTGCTGTTTTTGTGCCGACCAAAAAACAGAGCACCGAAGCGCTCTGTTTCAAAATTATTTTATTGGAGGCTAAATAGGTCAAATCCTATGTAACTGATTACTTGTTACCGAAGTATCTTTCAAGAAGACCTGCAAATGCTCTGCCGTGTCTTGCCTCATCGCGAGCCATTTCGTGAACAGTGTCGTGGATAGCGTCAAGGTTAAGCTCCTTAGCGCGCTTAGCAAGCTCAAACTTACCTGCAGTAGCACCGTTTTCAGCCTCTACACGAACTGTAAGGTTTTCCTTTGTTGATGTGGAAACGCATTCACCGAGAAGCTCTGCGAACTTTGCAGCGTGTTCAGCTTCTTCAAGTGCAGCTTCCTTCCAATAAAGAGCGATCTCGGGGTAGCCTTCTCTTGCTGCAACTCTTGACATTGCAAGGTACATACCAACCTCCATACATTCTCCGTTGAAGTCCT